>CALCHA010000095.1 GCA_937901265.1 uncultured Phycisphaerales bacterium | reverse complement strand
GGGGGGCGAATCGAAGGCGTACGGTCAGATCGGGGCGGCGACGCCATCCTATGCGACCATCTCGGGGTACTTTAACAACGGGACGACGACGTTTCTGATGGACGGAGCCACCGGGCGCCTCGCGGCGGTGCAGGTGGATGCGACCGCGCGGCGGATCACGCCGGTCGGCACGCGGAATGTTGCGGAAGACCTGCAGCGGACGCGGTGAGCCGACGTGTTGCGCTCGAGAGAGCGTCGTGGTGATTGTGCCGGAACCTGATCGCGTCCCCAGGGCGCGGGAGTATGAAGATGAAGAGCAAGAATTCGGTATTGATGGCGGTGCTGACGCTTACGGGGATTGTGCTGGGGGTGATTCTGCTGGCCTCGCCGCCGCGGGAAGCGAAGGCGGAGATGCTCAACGTGCAGCCCAACTACACGATGATGATGGTCGGTGGCCTGCAGGGCGGGGACCAGTTGCTGATGATCGTGGACAACAAGACGCAGAAGATGGTGGTCTACCGGATGCAGGGGACGAACATCGAGCTGGTGTCGGGCGCGAATTTTGGGCCGTGGTTCGGGTCACCCGCGGCAGTTCCCGCAGCCCCGCGCGGCACGCGGTAAGCGTGACGCTGACGGTGGCGGCGCTCACTTGCGTCGGGAAAACCTGCTGATGCCGGGCTTGAAGACCACCTTGCCGTTGACGACGACGAGTTCTTCATCAAGGAAGAATTTGACGGCCTTGGCGAGGATCTCGGCTTCGAGCGTGAGGCCGCGCTGCCGGACGTCCTCGGCGGAGTCGGTGCCGACGTTGATGTGAAAGACATCCTGCAGGATGATGGGCCCCTGATCGAGCTGCTCAGTGACGAAGTGGGCGGTGCAGCCGGTCACCCGGGCGCCGGATTCGAACGCCTGACGATAGGGGGAGGCACCGGGAAAATAGGGGAGCAGGGAGGGATGGATGTTGATCACGCGCGAGGGGAATGCGTTGACGATTTCCGGGGAAAGAATCTGCATGTAGCGGGCGAGGACGATGACGTCCGGCTTCAGCTCGCGCAGGCGGGCGAGGAGCCAGCTCATGTGGGTGGCTTTTTCCTCGGGCGAAGCCCCGGCGGGGCAGTGCTCGAAGGGGATGCCGGCCTTTTCGGCGAGGGGCCCGAGGAGGGGATGGTTGGCGAGGATGGCGACGATCTGGCCGTTGAAATCCTCGGTGGGGGCGAGCTCGAGGAGCCGCTCGAGGCAGTGGGGTTCCTTTGAAGCGAGCACGACGACGCGTTTGGAACGCGGATGGCGCTGCAGGGTGACTTTGACCTCCATGTTGAGCTTCTTGCCGGTATCAAGGGCGCCGGTGACCAGCTCGTCGAGAGAGATGGTCATGTCCTTGAGATCAACGAGCATGTCCATCACGAAGAGCCCGGAGACGACGCGCTGCTCGAGGTCTTCAATGTTGACGCCACGGTCAGCGACAAAAGTGGCGAATTGGGCGACGACGCCTTTTTGGTCGCGTCCCTGGACGGAGATAACGGCAAGGAGTTTGTCGGACATGGATTCTCGAGAAGTCAGAAGTCAGAAGTCAGAAGTCAGAAGTCATTGCAGGCTTCCGGGGGATCATTTGCCTGCGGGGGGAAGCTGGCCCTGCTCGTGGGCCCGCTTGGCCACGCCCGCAGCGCCGATGACGCCGGCGTCGTTACCGAGCCTGGCGAGCGCGATGGTCGACGTGGGCGGGGTCATTTTCCACCAGTTCTCGCGGAAGTGGCGATCAACGGTTTGGAGGAGGAAGGCACCCGCCTGCGACATGCCGCCGGCGAGGACGATCATCTGCGGATCGATGAAGTGGCAGACGTTGATGCAGGCAATGGCGAGGAGGCGGCAGGTCTGGTTCCAGATGGTGAGGGCGAACGCGTCGCCGGCCTCGGCGTGGTGCGCGACGTCGGCGGCGGTGACGGCCCCCGTCTGCGCGAAGATCGGGCCGAGCGTGGACTGTTTGCGTACTTTGGTGGACCCCGCAAGCTGGCGCGACGCGCGCTTGCCGGTGTAGGAGGCGGAGCAGTAGGTTTCGAGGCAGCCGCGCTGGCCGCAGCCGCAGGGATCGCCATCGGGGACGACGATGGTGTGGCCGATCTCGGCGGCGAAATCGGAGGCACCGTGGACCACCTTGCCCTCGTGGATGATCCCCCCGCCGACGCCGGTGCCCAGCGTGAACATGAAGAGGTGATCGATGCGGCGACTCTTTCCGGCACCGACCCACCACTCGCCATAGGCGGCGGCGTTGGCGTCGTTTTCGAGGATCGCCGGAAGGTTCAGGCCACGGGAGACGGCGGCACGGATGCGGACGTTTTCCCACAGCGGCAGGTTGGCGGAGCGCAGGACGACGCCCTTGGCAAGCGACGCCTGGCCGGGGGAAGCCACGCCGGTGGCGGCGATGTCGGAGAGTTGCAGGCCGGCCTTGGCGATGGCCTGACGACCGGCGTCGACCATGCGGCGGATTACGATCTTTGGAGCAAGCGAGGCGCGGCCCTTGATGGTGGCGTCGGCAGTGGGGATCGACACATGCGTCAGCAGCTTGCCCTGGCCATCGGTGACGCCGGCCTTGACGTTGGTGCCGCCGAGATCGAGGCCGAGGTAATAAGGCATGGGGATTCTCGCAGGAAGCGGGTCGGCGTTTAACGTAAGGGAAAGCGCGCAGGCGGGCAAACGGGGGAAGGCCCGCTGCTCACTTGAGACCCGCGGGAACAACATTGTTGGCGACCACCGGCCCATGATTGGTGGGGAGGAAGCGCAGCCAGCTGGAGCAGATCAGCAGGACCGCGGCGAGCGCCAGAAGGACCCCGACAAAGGTTTTGCTGTTAGCACGGATGGGGGCGAAGGTTTTGGTGCGGCCGGCGAGAGCGGAGGCGAGGAAGAAGATGCCGAAGGCGGCGAGGAGCTTGATGCCGATGAGCATGTGGTAGAGCTTTTTGTCGGCGTCGTCGAAGTCCTTCCAGCGGGCGCTGACGAGCACGCCGTTGACGCGGGTGGGGACGAGGAAGCTGTAGAGGCCGCTGATGAGGAAGAGGGTGATGACGATGTAGACGATGATGCGCCAGCGGGCGTTGATGGATTCGCTAAGCCGCGCGCGGGCTTGCTCGTCGAGAGACCTGGTGGCGGCGGGCATGAGGCCGAAGCGGATGAAAAAGGGCCCACCGATGGCGATGGTGGCGCAGGCGATGTGGATCCACCGCATGATGTAAACGACAATGAGATCCGCGGGCATGAGAGACCTTTCGATGGGTGTAAGGCGTGCAAAGGGGCAGCTTCAGAGGGAGGCGGCCGGATAAATGGCTGGGCGATAGCGGGGCTTGGGAATTCGTTTGTGGGCCGCTTGGCACTCCCGCGGGGTCATTCAACAAACTCGACGGGCGTGCATTTGGGGATCATGCCGATCGCGGTGCCTTCGTCGAGGAGGCGGTTGACGGCGGTGCGGCCGCGCTCGCCGTAGTCGAGCGTCCAGTGGTTGACGTACATGCCGACGAATTCGTCGGCGAGTTCCACGTTCATGTCACGGGCGTATTGCAGGGCGTGGCGGACGGCGTCGGCACGGTGGGGGAGGG
>CALCHA010000094.1 GCA_937901265.1 uncultured Phycisphaerales bacterium | reverse complement strand
CGCCGCCGAGGGCGGCAAGTCCGGGAAGGTGAAGACCATCGGCATGGCCGTCGGGGTGCTGGGCAATCCGCTGCGCTTCACCGCGCTGGCGATCAAGCCCGGCGTGGCCGGATCAGCGACCGTCTCCGCCAACGCCCAGGGAATCCTCGCCTACGCCCCGCAGTTCTGGTCGGGAGGGAACATGAGCATTGCCGAGAGCGCGACAATCAAAGGCGATGTCGAAACCATGGGCACGCTCACGCTCAACCCCCCCACCACCGGCGGCACCCTGGCCAACGGGGCGACCGGGAGCTGGAAAGCCAAGGGCGCGGTCACCGACAACAACCCCGGAGCGAACGGCTCGCAGAAGTATTTTTCCAGCACCCCCGCCGGCAACGTGCTGGTTCTTACCGCTCCCACGAGCAAAGCGATCAACGTCTACACCAACCTGATGGCCGGGCCCTACGTCGATCTGATGTCCTGCCTGGTCATCGATGGCACCGGGCACTACGTGATCGATTTCTCGAAAGCCGGCGGCAAGCCGGTGCATTTTTCGGGGTCGGCATCCTACATCGGCAACGTGGGGGTGAAGTCCTCCTCCACGCCGGGCAACGACACGCTCATCATCGATGGCGATGCGACGTTCACCGGGAGCTACCCCTACAACCTGGCCTATGCACCCCTGAACATGGTGGTCCATGGCAACTGCAGCTTCAACGGGTCGGGCAGTCCCGGCGTGGCGATCCACGGGTCGTTTTATGTGACGGGAAACTGGACGCAGACCGGGACCTATGACTTCGCCGGAACGGTCATCACCGATGGCAAGACCACGCTGGGCGGCACGGGGACGGTGGCGACCGGCTCGCCCCCGACCTACGACCCGCGCTACGTGCCCAAGGTGACGGGATTCATCGGCAACCTTCCCTGAGCGCAGTTTCGGGCGAGCCCGCATTTTCGGGAAACTCATCGGAAGGAAGATTCAACGGACATTCCACACCTCGTTATCCAGCAACGGAAACGCCTTTCTTCAAAAGTCCAGACCAAAACACGAAGTGACGAAGGACGACGAAGTGCACGAAGGAGGCCTGCCGCGATGGGCCGCGTTTCTCCAGAAGCGTCCATTGGCGGCGGCATTGCGCGTCTGAATCAGCGCCTTCGTGAGCTTCGTCCCTTGGTTCCTTCGTGCTTTTTCCGGCGCCGTGATCAGGGCGCCATCGGTGATGGAATTGGCGTCTGCCGAGCAGCTGCAAATGGCGGCGGTGCGGATAGAATGGGGGGATTGTTTTGCATTTGTGAGCATCGCTGATGACAACCGTTGCCCAGTGGCCCCAGGATTCGGATGCGGAAATTCCGGCGCGCGTGAAGGGGTTGATTTTCGATTGTGACGGCACGGTGGTGGACACGATGCCGGTGCATTTTCTGGCGTGGACCAAGGCGCTGGAGCACGTGAAAATACACCTGCCGGAGGACCGGTTTTATGCTTTCGCCGGGATGCCGACCGTGACGATCATCGAGCTTCTGGCGAAGGAGCAGGGGATCGTGTGCGACGCGGAGGCGGTGGGCCACGAGAAGGAGCGGATCTACGTGGAGAGCCTCGAGACGCTCGAGCCGATCCACAGCGTGGTGGCCATCGCGCGGCGGGAGAAGGGCAAGCGGAAACTGGCCGTGGCCAGCGGCGGGTGGAAGCGCGTGGTGAAGCAGAGTTTGACGGTGGTGGGCGTGGAGGATCTCTTTGATGCCATCGTGGGGGCCGATGATGTGCGCCATGGCAAGCCGGCGCCGGATGTGTTTTTGCGGGCGGCGGAGCTGATCGGCGTGGAGCCCGCGGCCTGCGTGGTCTATGAGGATGGGGAGCTGGGCATCGAGGCAGCGCGGCGGGCGGGCATGGAGGTCATCGATGTGCGGCCCTGGTATTTGCCACGCGGCAAATAGAACAATGAAACGTTCGCGGTGCAGCGGGCGACTATCCGGTGGCCTCGTACCCCATGGCCGTCAGGAGCGGGTCGAGATAGGTTCGCACGGCGGGACGGAGGGCTTTCGGGAGGTCGGTCTTCCAGCGGCTGACGGAGGCTTGGGGCGAGAGCGTGGTGCGGTGCAGCGCCAAAATCTTTTCGTCGGGCTCGGCGAGCAGGGTGTCGAGCGTGGCCTCGGAAGCGTCCAGCGCCAGCGCGGTGAGCAGACCGTGGAGCGTTTCGCGCGGCCGCTGGATCAGCGCCTCGTAAGAGAGCCGCGTCACCGGACGCGACGGCGTGTCCAGCGTGTAACGCAGCAGGGCGAGCACGCGAGAGTACCACGCGATGTACGCCTCATCCGACCCGACAGCGTCGCGGCCGAAGGAGGCGTAGCCGCGCTTCTTGTTGAAGGCGAGCACCGAGCACAGGGCGTCGCGCGGATCGCGCAGCAGGATGATTTCGCGGGTCTGCGGGCAGAGGTTGCGCAGCGTGACCCGCGCCATCCCGGGGTCACACTTTTCGAGAAAAAACCGCGGCGCCGGGCGATGCTGCAGCGTGGCGAGTTCCTGATAAAACGCATCCATGCGGCGCAACGTGAAGTCCGCGGCCGCCAGCACGGCATCGTGGCCGAGGAAGCGCAGCAGCGCCGGCTCCGGCAGCTCGGCGGTCGAGGGCATCACGCTGCCGAGCCACCAGCGTTCGTCGCCCAGGGATTGCGGCACGACACTCTGGAGATAGCTGTTGGGGTGGGAGAGGGTGGCGAACACGTGCGCGTGATAGGAGGCCACGCGGGTGTCGAAACGGTGCGGGTCGTGTGCGAGG
>CALCHA010000093.1 GCA_937901265.1 uncultured Phycisphaerales bacterium | reverse complement strand
TGCGCCTCCGGCAGCGGATACGTCCCCTCCTGCTCGATCGGGTTCTGCGTCGCCATCACGAAAAACGGCTCCGCCAGCCGATGCTGCACCCCGCCCGCCGTCACCTGGTGCTCCTGCATCGCCTCCAGCAACGCCGCCTGCGTCTTCGGCGGCGTCCGATTGATCTCATCCGCCAGGATCGCGTTCGCGAACACCGGCCCCCGCACAAACCGCAGCGACCGCTTCCCCGTCGCCTTCTCCTCTTCGATCACTTCCGTCCCCGTGATGTCCGAGGGCATCAAGTCCGGCGTGAACTGAATCCGGTTGAACGATAGCGACAGCGTCTTGGCCAGCGTCGATATCAACAGCGTCTTGGCCAGCCCCGGCACCCCCACCAGCAAACAATGCCCCCGGCAGAATAACGCGATCAGCAGCTCTTCCATCACTTGGGACTGCCCGACGATCACCTTCCCCAGCTCCGTCTTCAACGCACTATAGGCTTCCTGCAACTTCTGAATGCTCCCCAGCTCCTCGGTCGTCATCTGCGCGGCATCGACGGGGGGGGTGGCGGCCCCGGGGGGGGTGACGGGCCCGGGGGGGGTGACGGACTGGGTCATGGCGTATCCTTAATAAGGCATGGCGGCAACGCGCGGCGTCTACGTTCTGACGGCGGAAGGGTACAACAGTTCCCAAAAAACCAGAGTTCTTCTCCGGAGGATGTTGCCGACCGGCAGCACCCCTTTCCTCCGAGCCGTCAAACGCAGTGCATCCCGCCATTATGCAATCCCCCCATGCCGTTGCAACAGGGGCCCGCCAACGCCGGTTGGCGGGGGGGAAGCCCCCCGCTCCGCCTCACTGCTGCGTCGCTGCTCCGCCGCGCCCGGCCCTCCCCGCCCCCTGCCCAGCCCCAGTCCCGGCCGCACCCCCAAAGTTCGGTGCCACCGACTCCGCCGGCCGCACGCTCTCCGACTTAATGACCGCGCCATTCCCCTCCAGCACCGGCGAATTCCGAATGACCAGCCCCGTGACGCCCTCCAGCCGCGCTGCGGCCACCCCTTCGCTGAGCTGCGCCTTGAGATTATCGATCTCCAGTCCCTGCACATCCATCGCCGCAATCACCGGCCGCTGGTCCGCCTTCTCGAAGGTGAAGCGCAGATTCGCCAGCTCCAGATCCTTAACGTGCCGCGCAAATACTCCGTAGGAGGGCATCACCCCCACCCGCGAGGGCTCGGGATACCCCCGGTCCAGTTCCGGCGGCACACGGTCCGCCTGCTCCTTCGTCCCGCCCCCGTTGAAATGAATCCGGATGTCTTCGAGCCGCAGATTTTCAATCGGCATCTGCGGCAGGCCGGTGATCTGGATCCCCGACGCCGCCTCCACCCCCGATGCCACCACATGCGAAATCGTAATGTTCCGCAGCGTGCTCGGCGTCTTGATCTCCGGCCCCCGGTTCCGCTGCCCGGTGGTGATGTAAATCGGATAGCCCGCAATGTCCATCATCGTGATATTCGAGATGGCCACGTTCTCCAGGATGCCCCCATCCACCTCCTCCAAGGCCAGTCCGCGGCAGGACCGAAACGTGCAGTTCGAGATCGTGATATTGCGGAACCCCCCATTCGATTCCGTCCCCAGTTTGATCCGGCCCGTCCCCGCGTTCGCGCCGTTCCGCAGGTAGGGCTTCATCGTCCCATCCAGCAGCGTCCCCTCCACAAACCCCGACACCTCGCAATTGGTGATGACCATGTTTTCCGTGATCCGCGGCTCGCCCAACGCCAGCGTGCTCTTGGGGCAAATGCCATCATCCGTCGGCGAGTTCACGCGACAATTTGACACCATCACATTGCGGCAGCAGTCAATGTCCATGCCGTCGCGGTTGGTGTCGATCGTCACGTTGTCGATCGTCAGCAGGTCCACCCCGGTCGCCAAAATCGCGAAATGGCCACCGTGATACATGGTGACATCGCGAATCAGCACGTTGCGGCAGAGCTTGAGGGCGATGGCCTTGTTGCCCGGGTTGTCGGCGTTAAAAAACCCCGGGCGATTGCCGGTCCGCAGCGCCGTTCCCGCCCCGGCTGCAAAGCCAGTGATCTGATCCTCGGTCCCATCCTGGTTGATGAGCCCGCCGCCGTTGATCATGCCCCGCCCGGTGATGGAGACATTCTCCAGGTTCTCTCCCCAAAT
>CALCHA010000092.1 GCA_937901265.1 uncultured Phycisphaerales bacterium | reverse complement strand
ATCATCACCGCATCAACGCCTTCCGCGAATGGTGCGAACTCCCCGGCATCACACCACTTCCGAACTCGCCCTGCGCGGGACCGCCAGCGCTCCTTCAGGCCCGCGGTCGGCCACGTCGATGCTTTTCATCCATCGCCGCCAGCGAGAGGACGCCCTCGCCAAAGCAGGAACAGCGATGGCCTTCACAGGCTCTTCTCAGAAAGTGCAAACCATGGTACCCGGGAGGCAGCTCCATAAGAGGCGCAGCCTACACGGCACCCTGCCCTCGGACGCTAATGGATATCGACCTTCACTTTGTTCTTCGCCCGCTTAAACAAAAACACGGCCGGAATGCACAGGAAGCTGCAGATCGCCATCAGCCGAAAATCGTTGACATAAGTAACCAGCGTCGCCTGCCGCTGGACCCGGCCCTGCACCACGGCAAACGCGGTCTGCTCGGCCTGAGGGGTACCCAGCTGCGGAGCCAGCGCCCCCGAGATGGTCGCCATCTGCTGCTGATAGGCCCTGTCATACGGGGTGACGTGGTTCATCAACTGGGCGCGGTTGGTTTGGGCACCGCGTGCAAGGAGCGTCGTGACAATCGCGATCCCGATCCCGCCCCCCAGGTTGCGCATAAGGTTAAAAATACCCGCGGCGTTGCCCATTTGTTCATTCTTGAGCGTGCCCATCGCCAGCGTGGTCAGCGGCACGAAAATGAGGGCGGTTCCAAAGCCATTATAAATGTTGGGCCAGGTGATCGCGCCCGGATCGACTTCGAGGTTGAGGTTCCCAAAGGCCCACGTCGACCACCCGAGGATCACGAAGCCGATCACGATGAGCATCCGTCCATCGAGGATACCCAAAAGGCGGCCAATGAGGATCATGCCCACGATGGAGCCGAAGCCGCGGGGGCTGGTGGTCAGGCCGCTTTGGAAGGCCGAATAGCCCAGCAGTTCCTGCAGAAACAGGGGCAGCAGGGTGATCGAGCCGTAAAGAATGCCGCCCATGAGCGCCATGAGCAGCACGCCCACGGCGAAGTTTCGGTTGGCCAGGATGCGCAGGTTGACCAGGGGCTCTTTGGCCATGAACTCGCGGATGATGAAGATGACGATGCCGAGGCCGCCGACGATCACCAGCGTGCGGATAAGCGGAGAAGCGAGCCAGTCTTCCTGCTGGCCCTTGTCGAGGGTGACCTGCAGCGCACCAACCCAGATGATGAGCAGAAGGAAGCCCCAGTAATCGATTTTGCCGGCGCGGGCAGCACGAATGTAAGGAGGGTCTTCGATGAACATCTGCACCATCATCACCGCCAGCAGCCCCACCGGAAGGTTGATGTAAAAGACCCAGCGCCAGGAATAGTTGTCGGTCATCCAGCCCCCGAGCGTGGGACCGATGATCGGCGCAGTAACGACGCCCATGCCGAAGATGGCCATGGCCACGCCCCGCTTGTGCGGGGGGAAGCTTTCGAGCAGGACCGCCTGGGAGATGGGCTGGAGGGCCCCGCCGCCGGCACCCTGAAGAATGCGGGCGAGGACCAGCATCCCCAGGCTTGAGGCCATGCCGCACAGAGCCGACGCCAGGACGAACAAAATGATGCACACAATGAGGAAACGCTTGCGCCCGAAAAAGGAAGCGAGCCACCCGGTGGCCGGCAAAATGATCGCGTTGGCGACCAGATAGCTGGTGAGGACCCACGTCGCTTCTTCGGTGGATGCCGAAAGGCTTCCGGCGATATGCGGGAGCGCCACGTTCACCACCGTCGTGTCCAGCACCTCCATAAACGTCGCCGCCATCACGGCGCAGGCGATCAGCCAGGGGTTGGCTTTGGGTGTCCACACCAGCGCAGGAACTGCGGACCGCGACCGCGCGGGCGAGAGATTCGAGCTGGAGGCAGCCGGAGCGCTCGACATTCAGGGCTCCCGAGACGCGGGCGCAGTGGCGGGGATCAGTTCTTTGCCATCCTCCCCGAGCACGCGCACCGTGGGCACGGCGGACATGCCCGGGCCCATCGGCGGCAATTCGGAGAAGGGGCCGTTGAACCGGATTTTGACCGGCACCCGCTGAACGACTTTTACGAAATTGCCGGTGGCGTTTTCCGGGGGCAACAGGCTGAAGCGACCGCCCGTGCCGGCTTGAATCGAATCAACGTGTCCGGTGAAGCGCATGCTGGGATAGCGGTCGACGCGGATTTCCACCGGCTGTCCGGGATGCATGCGGGTGAGCTGCGTCTCTTTGAAATTGCCGGTGATCCACAGGTCATCCGGAACAATCGCCAGCAGCGTCTGGCCGACCTCCACGTACTGCCCGGGCTGCACGAGCTTGCGGGTGACCTTGCCGCCGATGGGGGCCTTGATGGTCGTGTAACTGAGGTTCAGCAGGGCCGCGTCGAGCGCCGCCTGGGCCTGATCCACGGAGGCCTGGGCCACCTGAACCTGCGACTTCGCGGTGGCGACTTGCTGCGGCGCGGTTTTCGCCGCTTCCACCCCCGCCTCCGCGAAGGCAACCTTGGATTGCGCGGCTGCGACCCGCGAGTGCGCGGCGGACACCAACGCCTGCGCCGCGGCGGCGCGCTTCTGGGCGGCCGTCAGCTGCGCCTCAGCCGACTCCGCGGCGGCGCGGGCGGCGTCACGCGTCTGCTGGGAAACCGCGCGCGGATCCAACGCATCATAACGCTTCAAGTCCGCCTGCCGACGCGTCCCTTCGGCCTGCGCCGCGGCGACATCCGCCTGGGCGCTCGCTACCTGCGCCTCCGCAGATGCAACGCCCGCCTCCTCCTGCTGCACGGCTGCCTGCTGCTCCTGCACGCTCGCGTCCGCCTGCGCAAGCGTCGAGTTGCTGTTCGCACCCACCATATCCACATTCGTCTGCGCGGCCTGCAACCGGGCCTTGGCGGCGGCGAGGTTGGCCTGCGCTTCGTTCGCCTGCGTGCGGTAATCTCGCGGATCGATCTCCAGCAGTACATCGCCCGCCTTGATCACCTCGTTGTCTCGAACCAGCACGCTGCTGACGATGCCGGCCACCCGGGCACTGATCGGCGTGATGGCGCCATCGACCATGGCGTCGTCGGTTTCTTCAAACTGCCTTGCGTGCATCCAGTAAAGCACACCTGCCACGGCCGCGATCACGCCGAGGATCAGAAAGACCACGAGGGCGATATGCCGCTTTTTGGGGCCCTTGCGGGCGACATCGACGGACGCGGCTCGCGCCGGTGCGGAAGCTGCGGGCGAGGGGGGCGGAGTGTCGGTGCGTGGCGCGTTCCCTGCGCCGACCGAGGGGGTGCTCTCCGCCACCCGCGGATTTTCCTGGGTTGTTTCACTCATCGGCGACACCTTGCAAAATCCCCCATGTAATGATCATTCAGTCATGTCCATGCTCAAGTGGTGCAGGCGGGGTTGACGCTGCGGCCAGGGTTGACGATCCCGGCAGAACACCGGCGTCGGTGTCCCAGCCGCCGCCGAGGGCTTTGTACAGACCGATGAGGGCGGTGGCCTGATCGGTGTCGCTTCTGGCGAGGGCATCCTGAGCGTTGTAAAGCGCGCGTTCGGCATCGAGAACCGTGAGGAAATCGGTGAGCCCCTGGCGATACAGCTGCTGGGCGAGGTCAAAAGCGACCCTGTCCGCGGCGACGGCGTCGGCGAGATAACCGCGCCGCTGCCGCTCGGTCGTGAAGGCGACCAGTCCATCCTGCACCTCGGTGACCGCCTGCCGCACCGTCTGCTCGTAGGCCGCGAGCGCTTCTTCCTGGCCGGCGCTACGCACCCGCACCGCCGCACGCAGTGCACCCGCATCGAAGATCGGCCATTCCACGGACGGGCCGAGCGACAAAGCGCGGCTGCGCCATTTGAAGAGATCCTCGATGTTGGCGCTTTGCAAATTGAAGAGGCCCGTCAAGCTGAAGCGGGGATACAGCGCCGCCTGCGCCTGGCCCGTGCGGGCGCTGGCGGCGGCCAGACGGCGCTCAGCGCGGCGGATGTCCGGGCGGCGGCGGAGCAGTTCGGCTGGCACGCCGACGGCGACGGCCGGAGGCGCGACCGGGATCGGCCGTTCGCTCTCCAGAACCGCGAGGCTCTCGATGGGCTCGTTGAGCAGCAGCGCCAGGCGGTGGATGGCCTGCCACGCGTTGCGTTGCAGCAGCGGGATGGCCGCTTCGGTCGCGGCGACCTGGGCCTGCGCGCGCGAGACGTCGAGCTGGGTGCCCACACCGTTTTTCATCTGTTCCCGCGTGATCTCGAGCGACTCGCGCTGCAACGCGAGATTTTCGCGGGCCAGCGATGCCTCGTGCTGGTAGCCGCGAAGCTCGACATAGGTCCGCGCGGTCTCCGCCGTCACGCTGACGAGCACCGCACGCTGGTCTTCAATGCCCGCCGCCACATCGGCGTTGGCCGCTTCGACCGCGCGCCGCGTCCCGCCGAAGAAATCGAGCTCCCAGGAGGCGTCAAAACCGAGCTGGTAAAGATTGAATTCCCACGGGAAGCCGGGCGTATCAAAGGCGTTGAAGGGGGCGGCGTTCTGGCTGTAGCGCTGGTGCGTGTAGCCCCCGTCGGCGTTCAGCGTGGGGAGTTCTCCGCCGGCGGTGACCGCACGCTGGGCGCGGACACCACGGATGCGCGCGGCAGCCTGGACCAGGTCGAGGTTTGCGGCGGCGGCGCGCTCGACGAGCTGATCGAGCAGCGGGTCGTTCAGCGATTTCCACCAGGCCGTGGTGGCACTCTGCGTCGCGGCCTGAGAAGCGGCCTGCGTTGCAGCGGGGCCGTACGTGGCGTCCATCCTGAGCTGCGGCTGCTGATAGTTATTTCCCACGGTGCAGGCGCACAGGGCCCCAGCAGCCATCGCGGCCGCCGAGAGGGTCATTCTTCGCAAACGTTGCATCAAACCGCCTCAAGGCAAGAGCGCCGGCCCCTTGCCCGGGCGCCGGCGACATGGCATAATTAGTACATGCAACAGTTGCAGAATGCAAGTGACAACCTCCCGACTTCGGTTTCGGTCGTGCCAGATCCTTCCCATGGCTGCATCGATCGCGCGGCCGCGGACCATGCGCCCTCCGCCGCGCTGGTCGCCAGGGAGCTGCTCGACGCGGTGCCGCGGGCGACCTTCATCATCCGCGAGACGGCCTATCGGCACCGCACCAAGAGCGTCTCGTTTCCGCAGTTGCGGGTCCTCGCGATGGTCTCCAAAGTCCCCTGCGCCGATCTCTCCGCCATCGCGTTGTACCTCTCGCTGTCCTTGTCGGCGACGTCGCGACTGGTGGAGCACCTCGTCGAGAAAAAGCTCCTTCAACGAAAGCCCGACAAGCTCAATCGCCGAAAAATTTCCCTGACGCTCACCGCGCCCGGCAAGCGGGTGCTGGATCGCACCAACCGGGCCGTGGAAAAAAAGCTCGCCGGGTGCCTGGGGCATCTGTCCGCGAAGGAGCGGCGCACGCTTTCGGCGGCGATGACCCTCTTGCGAAATCTGTGCATGGAGGCCTGCGCAGGGGGGCACTGAGTCGCGCAAACGTGCACGCAACCCGCCCTCGGGCTCTCAGATTTTGGGGGGGCGTTACACCCTTCCGTGGATGTACTCGTTGAGATATTCGATCGCCGCCGCCTGGCCGTCGATATGCCACGCATTGATGTCGCCTTGCGATATCAGACCACGAAGTTCACCCTCGCCGTCGCATACCGGAAGGTGGCGGACGCGACGTTTCTTCATGGTGGTGGCGACGTCGTCCACGTCGGTGGTGGGGTGCACAAAGGCGACATCGGGCGTCATGACTTCCTCGACGCGCGTCGTCGCCGGATCGCGCTGAGCGGCCACCACGCGGCTCAGCACATCACGTTCCGTAAACATACCCAGCACCTCATCACATCCCCCCCGGCCGGCGCCTTCCGTGGTGACCACCAGGGCCCCAATGCGGTGGGCGTTCATTCGCTGGGTGGCTTCCAAAACCGTGACGCCCGGGGCAATGCACACCACGCGGCCGCCCTTGGTGGCGAGAATGTCAGCAACGGTTGCCATGCGGCACCTCCTGTGATAACAAAGTGACCCGGACAAAAAAGCCGGACAAGAGACCCGAAGAAGGACCCGAA
>CALCHA010000091.1 GCA_937901265.1 uncultured Phycisphaerales bacterium | reverse complement strand
TACGTTTGTCTTCTTCCTGGTCTGGGGGCATTTCCAGAAAGACCCCACGCCCCAATGACCCGCGCGCCTCACCAGCCCATCCACCGCCACGCGATCATCCCCTCCACCGCCAGCACCACCCCCGCCACCAGCCCCCACCGCATCCACATCTGCCGCCACCAGCGATACCGCGCACTCAGCCGTGGTGCCGCCAGCGACGGCGTGGCATCGTACATCCCATCCAACGCGCGCTTCCGCACCGCACAGGCGATCAGCAGCTGGGCATCGAATGGCCGAATCCCGAACCCCTGGGCGCGCCTGGCCAGCCACCGCCGATCGTCCAGACGGATCACGCCCCCTTCGACCCGCTCATACGCCAGCCGGCTGAAGACCTCCGCCACGCCGCCCTCGTACCGTCCCATCGCCCGCGCCAGCGTCGGCCAGCGATCGGACACCACGCCGTCAGCGACGGGCTCCGCCGGAGCCGTCCGCCGCTGCTCCACCGGCAGCACGGCGCGCAATTTTTCATGCGGAAGGCGGGCTTGCGCCGATGATCCTGGTGAGACTCTCAACATGGTCCCTCACACGTTGGCGTTGCCTCCCCTGCCACCCACAGCTATTCTAACATCGATTCCGATGCGCGGCCGAGCCTGCCTGCCGTGTCCCTTCCCGCGCAGCGCTCGCATCGGTTGTGCCGGATGTTGATCCCCCGCAACACGCCCCCTCGCTCGACCTCTCGCGGCCCCGCAGGAGCCCGGATGCCCCGCCGTTTTCCACCCATCTCTCTGGCCAACATCCGCCAGCGTGTCCGCTGGCCTCGCACGCTGCGAGCGTGGGCCGCTATTATCGGCTCGCTGCTGCTGGCGGCCCTCTTCGTCTGCTGGATCCTTTCGCGCGGCACCCCCTCGTGGTATGGCCCCTTCGCCTCCACCGACAACCGCTACATCAACAACATAGGCTCAGGCCAAACCAAAATTCTCGCCGACCTCAACAACGCCCTGCAGCGCACCCCCCTGGGCGACCAGCGCTGGACGATCACGCAGGACGAGCTCAATGCCCTGCTGACCTGCTACCTGCCGACGCCCGATCCGGCCGACGCCTCCGTTCCGCCGCCGCTGGTGTCGGCACCCTTTGTCCGCCTCACCCCGGGGCTGGTCACGTTCGCCGCCCGCACCAGCCGGGTCTCTTCCAGCCAGCGCAACGGCGGGGTGATCTCGGCGTCGTTTGTCGTGGAGTCCATTCCCGGTACCGGCGGCATGCCGATGGGCCACATCCGCCTCGCCTCCGCCGCCGTCGGCAACCTGCCGATTCCCACTTCCATCGTGCAGGCTAAAATTCGCGGTCTCGCCCCCACCCTCAGCACGCTGATCAACGACACCATCAACCGCCAGCTCTCAAGCAACCCGCAGCGCAGCAACGCGCGCGATCCGGAAATTGAAACCGCCATCCACGCCATCGCCGACAGCGAGCCCTTCCCGCTGCTCTTTACCTATCACGACCGCAAAATTCTGGTCAAAGAAATCAAAGTCGACAGCGGCCTGCTCACGATCCTCTTCGCACCCTCCACGCCCGCCGCCGTCCCCCCACGTCCACCGCGACACTGACGAGTTTTTACGCATCTACGCACTGCTGGCATTCTCCGTCTATGCTCAAATCTGAAATCAACCTCATCCTCGGCTCCGCCGGTCTTCGCCCGCAGCACCACTTCGGGCAGAACTTCATGATCGACCAGAACATCCTGGGTGCGATCGCCGACGCCGGCGACATTCAGGCCGCCGACATTGTGCTGGAGATCGGCCCCGGCGTGGGCAACCTCACCCGGCAGCTCGCGCAGCGTGCCCACCAGGGCGCCGTGCTCGCCGTCGACATCGACACCAAGCTCCTGCCCGCCGCCAAGCGCCACCACGCCGCCCTCACGCAGGTCACCTGGCTCAACACCGACGCCCTTGCGGGCAAACACGAACTGGATCCCGGCCTGATCGCCACGCTCCGCGCGTTGAAATCGCAGCACCCGCAAGGGGGCGTCAAACTCGTCTCCAATCTCCCTTACAACGCCGCCAGCCCGCTCATCGCCAACCTCCTCATGCTGATGTGGCATGAACAGCACCCTCCCGGCCCCCCGGTGCCTGTCCCCTTGCTCTTCGATCGTCTCGCCTTCACCGTGCAGCACGAAGTCGCGCTGCGCATGGCCGCCCCGCCCGATTCGCGCGACTATGGCCCGCTGGGCATTCTGATCCAATCTCTCGCCTCGGTCCAAATCCTCCGCAAGATTCCCCCCGGTGCCTTCTGGCCTCCGCCGAAGATTCACTCCGCGCTCGTCGTGGTCACCCCCTCCGTGGAAAAGATCCGTGCTTTGCAGGACGCCCCGGCCCTGCAGAAGCTCCTTCAGGGTCTTTTTTCCCACCGCCGGCAGACCCTTTCCAATGGCCTCAAGCATTTCCTCGAGGAGGCGTGGACGCCCGAACTCAAATCCCGCCTCACCGCCGCCGGCTTTACGCTGACGGCCCGGCCCGAAACCCTGACCCTGGAATCATTCCCCAAACTCGTATCCCTCTTGCCAATCGCTTCGTAACCCCTTTTACTCCCGTATTCTTTTCAACTTTTTCTCTTTCCACGAGCGTCCCATGTCCGACTTCGTCTATCTCAACGGCCAACTCCTCCCGTACGACGACGCGCGCATCGCCCCCGCTGACGCCGGCCTCCTGCACGGGGCCGGCCTGTTCGAAACCATGCGCGCCAAAAATGGCAAAATCTTCCGCCTCCGTCAGCACCTGGCCCGCCTCGCCACCTCCGCCCACGCCCTCAACATTCCCTTCCTCCTCTCTGAATCTCAGCTCGCCGACATCGCCGCCGACCTCCTCGACGCCAACGGCCTCTCGACCGAAATCGGCGCCCGCCTCCGCCTCACCCTTACCCGTGGCGACCTGCACGAAGCCACCGCCGAAAACCCGACGCCCCCGGTCACCCTGCTCCTCACCGCCGCCGAATTTCATCCCTACCCCGCCGCGCTCTACGACAAGGGCATGACCGTGATTGTCTCTCGTTTCAAGCAGAATCCGGAGTCGCCCCTCACCGGCCACAAGAGCACCAGCTATTTTGATCGCCTGCTGGCGCTCCGCGAAGCGCAGGAAGCGCACGCCGGCGAAGCGCTCTGGTTCACCCCCTACACCAACATCCTTGCCGAAGGCTCGATCTCGAATGTCTTTCTCGTGACAAGCGAGGGCATCCTCGCCACCTCTCCACTCACTCCTCCCGATCAAGCCAACCAGCGGCTCTGCCTTCCGGGGATCACGCGCCAAGTGACGCTCGAACTCGCCACCGCCGCCGGCATTCTGCCGCACGAACGCCCCCTGACCATCCACGACCTGCTCGCCGCCAAAGAGGTCTTCCTGACCAACGCCATCATGGGACTCATGCCCGTCACGCACATCGAAAGGCACACGGTT
>CALCHA010000090.1 GCA_937901265.1 uncultured Phycisphaerales bacterium | reverse complement strand
CCATCGTTTCCGGCATTGGCAGAGCGGCAGCCTTGGCCGGTGGGGGTACGGGAGGATTCGGCGGATGTGAAGGTTGGGCAGCGGTGTGAGCCGCGGGTGGCGGCGCGGCGGGCAGGGTTGGCGGTTCCGCTGGCGTTAATGGCGGCGGGTTTGGCACTGCTGGCGTTGGTGCTGCGGTATCCGCGGGGTTCAGGGAAAATGGGGCGGTTGTGAGGGTGATAAGGGCGGCGGGCGGCGCAATCGCTACAGGCGGCGGCTGGCGATCGCCGCTATTAGCGGACGTGGGTCGATGGGGGAGGAAAATTTTTTGTGTGGGGCGGTCGCAACGTGCTCTAACCTCGGTTGGGGTGGGGAGTTGTGGTGGGGGACGAGGAACCTTTTGCGGGGCTGAAGTTTTCCGCGTCGGCGGTCCGATAGCTTTGGGTCGCACGCACCTGATAGCGGACAAGGATGTTCGCGGCAGGTGCAAAACGGTGGACACCGTCGCGCATAACTCGGAGCCCGCGGAGCGGGTTCCCCGGTCGTCGCCTTTTCAGGCGTGACCGCCTGTTCCCGCGTCATCAGGAGATGCCCGTGAGCAAACGTGAACTCATTGATCAGATTTTGCAGCACAACCGTTCGGCCGCGCCGGAGTTTCTCGCGCGGTTCGCGGAGACGGATTTGAAGAAGTACCTCGAGCGGGTGTGTGAAGTCGAAGTGCCGCGGAAGGCGACGATCTGGGTGAACCCGCAGCTGGCCACGCGGCAGTACGCGGTGGCATGATTTCCCGCAAGGTCGTCGGCGCGGCGGCCCCTGCATGAGCGGGCCGCGCCGCAGGCACCCGACGACCGGCGGAGATTGTTCCAGGTACATCGAGAGGCGGCATTCCTGCAGCGGCGTTTTTTTTGAAAACGCCGCACGGGAGTTCCGTCGACTCGCCCGGAGAGAGCCTGGCCGGCGCAGCCGCCGGGCAGCGGGGTAAGCAGGCTTGTCGCCGCGTTTACTGGTCCACCCGCTGCCCGACGGCGCGTCGGCTTTTTCCTGCGCGGTGGCGGCTTGTCAGGCGGAAGCGGCGGGGGTTTGGGTGGGAGAGAGAGGGAGAGAGAGCGTGGCGGAGGGCTTGGGGGTGCCGCGGATGCCGCGGAGGTCGTGGAGGAAAACCTTGCGGAGAGTGTAGCGCATCAGCAGGGCGATGAGCAGGCCGATGGCCATTTGCAGGTAGACATTGGCGTTGGTGGCGACGGCGAAGGCCCAGCCGGAGATGAATTCGGCCATGGAGATGTAGGTGAATTCGGCGAAGGGGTCCTTCATGAGGAGCAAGTCGCGCTGGGTGCGGACGTAGCGCAGGAAGAACGCGAAGGTGACCGCGATCATGGCGAGAAGGCCGGCGGCGATGGAGAGGGGCGGCATCATCTGCTGGTGATTGAACAAAGCGAGGGTGGCGAAGCAGGCGGCGCTGCCGAGGGCGGCGGCGATGAGGAACTTGGCGCGGGGGGAGCCCTTGGGGAATTTGTAGTCGTAGAGGCGGGAGAGGTGTTCGAGGTAGCGGAACTGTTCCTTGAGGGTAAGTTTGGATTCGCCATGGAGGCGGTTGCGGAAGGTGATGGGGACTTCGGCGACGCGGCTGGGGGGTGTGTGCGTTTTGGCGATGAGTTCGAGGCCGATCTTGTAGCCGATGGGGTTGAGCGGGTCGGCGTTGCAGAGTGCTGCGCGGCGGAAGGCGAAGAAACCAGCCATGGGATCGTGGATGGGTCCGACGAGGGGCTTGGCGAGGAGGGTGGCTCCGACGGAGTTAAGCCAGCGGAAGCGGGACCAGTCTTCGGTTTTGCCGCCGGGGACGTAGCGGGAGCCGATGACGAAATCGGCGGCGCCAGAGAGCAGGGGTTGGAGGAGGGAGGGGATGGCTTCGGGCGGGTGGGAGAGGTCGGCGTCCATGACGAGGAGGAAGTCGTTGTGGGCGAGGGCGATGCCGGCGAGGACGGCGGAGGAGAGGCCACGGTCATGGGGGCGGATAAGGTAGTGAAGCTGGGGGAAGCGGGCGGCAAGTTGATCGAGGACCTGCCGGGTGTCGTCGGGGGAGTTGTCGTCGATGACGATGATTTCCCAGAGCCAGCCGCGTGCGGCGGGATGGTCGCTCAAGGCGGCGGCGATCTGGGGGATGAGCAGGGGCAGATTTTCCGCTTCCCTGTAGGTAGGGATGAGGATGGAGAGGGTGGGGGTGAGCGGAGGGAGCGGCATGGGCACGGGGGGCACCTTGGTGAGAGATCGCGGGAGTGGGCGCGTTGCAGGGAGTAGACAATGGTGGGGCGTGTTGGTGAGTATCGCAAATGGGGGCGGGCCGGCGAAGGCAGCGGAGTTGTGGCGTGCTTGGGGTTGGATCGGTCGTCGTTATTGTTTCCCATGAGAGGTTGGAGGTGGGGGCGCGCCTATGGCAGTTGCGCGGAAGGATGGAGGAGGGAGGACGGGAGACGCTCCCTCTCGCTTTTTGCCTGAGTTGGGATCGATTTTGTCGTCGTCTCCGTCTCTCCATTCCTCCGCACCTCCCTGTTTTTCCTTTGTGTATCCGCCAAGAGGAAGGGTTTCGAAGGCACCCGAGAAATCTGGCGCTTGTGGCGTGCTTGGGGTTGGATCGGTCGTCCTTTTTGTTTCCCATGAGGGGTTGAAGGTGGGTGCGCGCCTATGGCAGTTGCGCGGAGGATGGAGGAGGGAGGATGGGAGGCGGCCCCCCCCGCCCTTTGCCTGGGTTTGGATCGATTTCGTCGTCAGCGACGTCGTCGTCTTCGTTGCACCATTGCTCTGCGCATTCGTGTTTTCCTTGTGTGGAACGGCAACCGGTTCTGGCGTGGATAGACAGGAGCGGTAGGCACCGGATAGGCTGGGGTGTTGATGGTGAACGCTGAGCAGCATTTGTCCGTGGGACCTCCCGACGCCGCAGGGGCGGGGCGGGTGGTGCCGTGGCCGTGGCCGGGGAAGGTGACGGGAACGGGCCGCGCGGGGCGCGCGGTGTTGGCGCTGGTTGCGTTTGTGGTGTTGTTGACGCTGTCGTTTCCGCCGTTCCGGGTGTGGCCGGCGGCGTATTTTGCGGTGGCGCCGTTGCTGTGGTTTGCGGTGAACGTTCGGTGGCGCTGGGCGGCGGCGGGCTGTTTTGCGGCGGGGGCGGTGTTCTGGGTGGGGAACCTGTTCTGGCTGGCGCCGATCACGGGGCCGGGGTATGTGGTGCTGGCGCTGTTCATGGCGTTGTACTTTGTGCTGTTCGGGCTGGCGGCGCGGGGGTTGGTGAAGCGGGGGCGCTGGCCCGCGACGGTGGCGGCGCCGGTGGTGTGGGTGGCGATTGAATGGCTGCGGTCGAACTATCCGCAGGGGGGCTTTGCGTGGTTTGTGCTGGGCAATTCGCAGGCGCCGGCGGCGGTGCTGATTCAGGGGGCGGATGTGCTGGGCGTGTGGGGGGTGTCATTTGTGGTGGCGATGGTGAATGGGCTGTGGGTGGACTGGCTGCTGGGGCATCCGCGGCGGCGTCGGTTGAGCGTGGTGGCGGGGGTCGTGGTGCTGGTGTGGGTGGGGTATGGGGCGTATCGGTTGAGCCAATCGACGACGCGGGGTGGGCCGCGGATTGCGGTGATTCAGGAATATATTCCGCAATCGGTGAAGGATTCGGGGCATCACGATGAGGAGATTTTCGAGAAGCATCTGGCGTTGACGAAGGCGGCGGCGGGGCTGGCGGAGAAGCCGGACTTGATCGTGTGGCCGGAGACGATGGTTCCGGGGTATATGAATCGGGAATTTGTGGAAGCGCCGCTGGGGACGTTTGTGCCGGGGTTTGAGGAGCAGGCGCGGGATTTTCTGGAGGCGTTGCAGGGGGAGGCGGGGCGGACCGGGGTGCCGCTGCTATTGGGGACGGAGGCGTTGATTCCGGCACCGGACTGGGAGCATTCGCAGCAGGAGAATCGGACGGTGTTGCTGGATCCGGTGCGGGGGGTGGTGGCGAGTTATGCGAAGATTCACCTGGTGCCCTTTGGGGAGTACATCCCGTGGCGGGATGTGCCGCTGGTGCGGTGGGTGATTCGGACCTTTTCGCCGTACGGGGATTTTGATTATTCGTGCACGCCTGGGCATGAGCTGACGCGGTTTGAGTTGAAGTCAGGGGTGAAGGCGTATTCGTTTGCGACGCCGATCTGTTTTGAGGACACGAGGCCGGGGCCGGCTCGGTCGATGGTGGCGGCGGGGGCGGGGCATGGCAAGGCGGACTTTCTGTTGAGCGTGTCGAACGACGGGTGGTTTCACTGGTTGCAGCTGGACCAGCATCTGCAGGCGACGCAGCTGCGGGCGGT
>CALCHA010000089.1 GCA_937901265.1 uncultured Phycisphaerales bacterium | reverse complement strand
TGATGCCCTTCATCACCGAAGAAATCTGGTCCAAACTTCCGCAGCGCAGCACCCTGCTGATCAACGCCCCGTGGCCGGCGCCCACGCCGCTCGCAGGAGCCGGCGAGGAGCCTTTGGCATTCGCCGATCCCGCGGCCGAGGCACAGATCGCGGTCATTCAATCCGTGACTTCGGCGATCCGGGAAATCCAGAACCGCTACCCGGCCGCCAAAGGCAAGCCGGTGACGCTGCAACCGCGCGACGCGGCCATGCAGGCCACCATCGCCCACTCCCACCTGATCATCGAAGCCCTCACCGCCGCCCCGATTGCCGCCAACGATCCCGCCGCGCAAAAGCCCGCCGACGCGGCCACGGCGCTTTTGCCCGACGTGCAGATTTTTATCGGCGGCGTCATCGACAAAGCCGTCGAACTCAAGAAGCTGCACAAGACGCGCGACGATCTCGTCAAAAACATCACCAGCAACCGCAACAAGCTCGGCAACGAGGCATTCGTCGCCAAGGCCCCCGCCCCCGTGGTTCGCGGCCTGCGCGACCAGCTGGCCCGTCAGGAGCAGGAGCTCGCCGCCGTCGAAAGCAACATCGCCGAACTCGCCGCCTGATCCCCTCGTGCACTTTTCCGCGCGCGTGCGAAAACGCCCATTGACAGACGCACTTCCCGCGGTAAAACTACAGTTCAATGGCAGGCGTGGTTCACTTCCCGGAGGTCTCATGAAAACGTCGCTGTATATGATGGCACTCGCGGCAATGCTTTTGCCCCTGGCGGGTTGCGAAACCCTGACCGAAACCCCAGGCGAAAATCGCAACCGCATGGCCCACACCGTCTACACCAACTTCCTGCAGGTGCCGATGGATGTGGAGCGGCTGCTCCTGTTGGATCGTCCGACGTATCTGTCGCCCGTACCGATCCCGCAGCAGTAAGCGGCGCCATTCCCCAACGTTCAACCCGCGGCGCGCTTTGCCCCGCGGGTTTCCTTTTTTTTGCATCGCGCGCCCCACCCCTTGCCCTCCCCACGCCGCCGCGCCGATAATTCCCTGTCGGATGCCCGCAGCGGACACCCCCGTCTGACGCCCTCGCCCCCCTCCCGGCGAGGGCCGCCCCCACCCTCCCCGGAGTGTTTCCCTCATGCCCCATCGCCCCTTCGCCGCCGCCCTTCTCGCCGCCCTGCTCACCCTTCCCGGGTGTTTCCTGCTCCCCTCCAACGCCGGCCAGAGCCCCCATGCCGCCGGCGTCGACCTGTATCTCCGCGGGCAGCTCGAAGCCGAGCGCGGCGAGCTCGACAAGGCCGTCGCCACCCTCTCTCATGCCATCGATAAGAACCCCTCCATGGCCCTGGCCATCGAAGCCCGCGCCGACCTCTACAAGAAAAAGGGCGATTACGAAAAAGCCGCCCTCGATTACCGCTCCGCCGTCACGCTTGAACCCCGCAGTTTCGACGCCAACTATGGCCTCGCGCTCATGTACCAGTACCTCAAACGCTTTTCCGATGCTGTGGCCTCCTACCAGAAGGCCGTCGAAATCCGCCCCCTCGATCGCGACGCCAACATGAACCTCGCCATGGTCTACACCCAGCTCGGCCAACCCCTTCAGGGGCTGCCCTACGCCCAGCGGGCCCTCGAAGGCGGTGCCGACGCCATCGCCCAGGCCAACCTTGGCACCCTCTACTTCACCGCCGGCTACAACGACCTCGCCATCAGCGCCCTCAAAAAATCCGTCGAACTCAATAGCCGCAACCCCGATGTCTACGCCAACCTGGCGCAACTTTACCTCCAGGCCGGAAAGTTCGACCTCGCACGCAACACCCTCGAAACCGCCCGCGAGCTGGCTCCCTCCCCCGCCGTCTCGGAGCGTCTCGGTCTGGCTTACTACAAGCTCAAAGACTACGTCCGCGCTCACGGAGCCTTTGCCGATTCCTTGCGCCAGGACCCGCAGTATCTCCCCGCCCTCAATGGCCTGGGCGTCGTCTGCATGACCGAGTCCCTTGCCGGCAGTCCCCCTGACATCGACGCCGCCCGCGAAGCCCTCGGCTACTGGGACCGCTCCCTCAAGCTCAACCCCGACCAACCGGCAATTCGACAACTTGTGAACAAATACACCGGAACTCAGTAATACAATACAGCGGCCCGTCCGCCGCTCCGGCCCGCGCCGTCCGCCTGAGTTTCGGAGATGCTTATGACATCGCCAGCACTTTCCGCCGTCCCCTGCCCGCTCTCCGCGGATCCCCCCGTCCCTCACACCGTCGCCCTCCCGACAACCTCCCTCCTCACCGCCTTCGCCGCCTCTCTCGGCGTTTACTTCCTCCCGCGCAGGGCCGGCCGATCGTGGCTCGGCATCACCCTTCCCAAGGCCCTCCTGATCGCCGCCTTTAATCTTTTCGCCGGCCTCTTCTGGGCGCTCCTGAGCGCCAGCGCCTTCGTCGCCTGGCTCGGCATGCGCCCCGAGGGTTACCCCTCCTGGTCCTCTCGGCCCCACCTCCACTTCCAGACTCTCAACGAGTTCTGCACCTTCTTTGCCGCCCTCCTCTCTACGGTTGCCCAGTGGAGCCTTCAGTCTTTCGCCACTCTCGCTCTCCCCGATAAATTCGCGGGGGTAGCGGGCATCTTCCTGTGCATCGTGCTTTCCCTTGCGGTGCTCTTCTTTCTCCTGCTGCCCTTCGCCGCCCGACCGGGAGCCAACAAACCCTGCGCACGACACGTCGCCCGCGCCGCTCTTCTGGCGACCTCCGCCATCCACGTCTGGGGCGCAGCGCTCACCGTGGCCTTCCTCTGCTTTTTCCTCCGCCATGACCCTCCCGAAACCGACGCCATCCTTTCCCCGCTCTTCGCCCTCCTGTCCGCCCTCATCCTCTGGAACCTCGCCGCCCTCATCACCGCCGTCCGCACCGATTATCGCCGCCCCCTCAACTTTCCCCAGCCACGCGAGCCGCTCTGCGACAACTGCGGCTACAACCTCACCATGGCCAGCCCCACCGGCCGCTGCCCCGAGTGCGGACGTCCCGTCGCCGAATCGCTCGGCCCAGACACCCGCCCCGGCACCCCCTGGGAACGCCGTCGGAGCCTCCCCCGCCTCGCCGCCATCGCTTCCCAGCTCCGCCAGATCGTCCGTTCCCCCCGTGCCCTCTTCTTCCAGACCCCGACCCACCGCGGCCAGGCCGACGCACAACGCTGGCTCCTCGGTTCGCTCGTCGCTGTCGGTTTGGCCGCCGCGTGGATCGTCCCGGGCTTCTATCTCGTCGATTATCTCGCCGACCACAGCGCCTCGCTGGAAATTTCCTGGCGCACGTTCTGGGGTGCCGTCATGATGGCCATCGTCTGGGCCGGGATGGGCCTCATGATGGTCGGGATCGAAACCGCCGGCGTCGCCGCCTTCTCGCGCATGAAGGGCTTCCCCGTCCCGTTCGCCGCCTCGGCCAAGGTCACCGCCTTCGCTGCCCCCCTGCTCCTCGCCTGGGTCTTCCTCGGCGGCCTGCAGATCGTGCTCATCAACCACTTCAACCCCGTTCTCTCCACGCACCTCTCCCTCCGCGCCTACCAGGTCGTTCTCGCCCTCTCCCTCGGCATCGCCCACATCGGCGGCCTCCTCTGGTTCGAACTCACCGTCTACCGCGGCGTCCGCGCCATCCAGTACGCCAACAAATGACCTCGTTGCTATAATCAACCAAGCGCGTTTTTAAAAACAGGTGCCACATGACCACAACTTACCCAACTTTGAAAATGGACAATAAGGAATTCGTCCTCGTGCCTAAAGCGTTGTTCCGTCGCCTCATCGCCGATGACCGCTACTACGCCCGCCTCGCCGCCCGCGCTGCCGCCCGGCTGCGCGCCGGAAAGAGCAAGGCCGTTCCCCTTTCAACCGTTAAACGTGAGCTCGAACGGTGATCCAGCGACGCCCCGCCTACCAAATCCTCGTCGAACCTCCCGCGCGCAAGGCCCTCAAGAAACTGCCTCGGGAAGTCGCTTCCCGCTTAATCCAACGCATCGAATCCCTCGCGGACGATCCTCGCCCGCACGGCGCTATCAAACTCTCCGGTGAAGACGCCTATCGCACTCGCGTCGGTGACTACCGAATCGTCTACGCCATCCTTGATGACCGCCTCCTCATCCTCGTCCTCGATGTCGCGCACCGCCGCGATATTTACCGCAATGGGTAAACTACCCCTCTCCCCGCCACCCCCCTATACTGCCCTCCCACGGCCCTGCCCCAGGAGTTCCCCGCGCATGACCCCACTCGCCAGACTCCGCAACAACATGGAATCCGTCTTCTTCGGCAAAAAATCCGCCGTCACCCAGGTCCTCGTCGGCCTCGTCGCCCGCGGACACATCCTCATCGAAGACGTCCCCGGTGTCGGTAAAACCGTCCTCGCCCGCTCCCTCGCCCGCTCCATCAACTGCAACTTCAACCGCATCCAACTCACCCCCGACATGCTTCCCTCCGACATCCTCGGCGTCTCCGTCTACAACCAGGACACCAAATCCTTCGACTTCAAACCCGGCCCCATCTTCGCCAACATCATCCTCGCCGACGAGATCAACCGCACCACCCCCCGCACCCAGTCCTCCCTCCTCGAAGCCATGAACGAATTCTCCGTCACTGTCGACGGCAACACCATGCCCCTGCCCGCCCCCTTCATGGTCATCGCCACCCAAAACCCCTTCGAATTCGAAGGCACCTACCTCCTCCCCGAAAACCAGCTCGACCGCTTCCTCCTCCGCGTCTCCCTGGGCTACCCCGACCGCGACCGCGAAAAGGAAATCCTCCGCCAGCAGCCCGGCCGCTACCTTCTCGAACACCTCGACCCCGTGCTCTCCATCGACGACGTCAAAAATCTCCAGAGCCAGGCCGCCCAGGTCAAATTCGACCCCGCCCTGCTCGACTACCTCATGGACCTCGTCGAAGCCACCCGCACCCACGAACTCCTGCACATTGGCATCTCCCCCCGCGGCTCGCTGGCCCTCATGCAGGCCTCCCAGGCCCTCGCCCTCGTCGAAGGCCGCGACTTCGTCACCCCCGACGACATCAAGGCCATGGTTCTTCCCGTCTGCGCCCACCGCGTCATCACCAAAAATCCCATGGCCAACGGCGACCTCGCCACCGCCACCCGCGCCCTCGACCAAATCCTCACCAAAACCCCCACCCCCGTGTAACCCCATAGCCCCCGGCTTGCCCCGGGGTAACCCCTCACCAAACCTCGCCCGCCCCGCCCCAAGTTTCACCCCCTCAAAGAAAAAACGTGTGCCTCCGGAGGAGAACTTTTCCTTTCATCGCACGTAGATGATCACGGAGGATCTCCGATTGAAACGGGCGAGTCGACAGGCATTGGTGGCACGGGGCGGGTTCGTAGCGATGGTGGGGGTCTTTATGCTGTTCTGCTCGGGATTGCAGTTTCCGGTCTTGGCAA
>CALCHA010000088.1 GCA_937901265.1 uncultured Phycisphaerales bacterium | reverse complement strand
GCACACCTCCGGCAAGATAATCGTCCTGACGCAGCGCGACGAAGTGTGGCAATACGACGACGTGCAGACGATCGTTGGTAGCGCCAGTCACGCCTTCCACCGCGTCATCCTCGATATCCAGATCCAACCGGATGGCAGCATTGTGCTGCCCACGGGAAAGGCGATCACGCCAACGAGCCGTGCGGCGAATTCCGAACGACCTCGGTGAGCATCCGATTGCCGAACTGCCTGCGTCGCTCGGCCTCATGCGAGAATGCCGGATAACCCGTCCGATGCAGTGGACCGAGCCGGCGGGTAGACTTCTCATGATTCGAGAGCCGGCGCGGCGCCGGCTCGGCCACTGATCGGCATTACGTTATCCACCTTGGTTAGGGAGGCACATGTCAGTCAATAATTTTCGGCCCCGGAAGTATGAGGATCATGAGATCGTTGACGGGGACAACAACGTCGTTGGACACATTCGCGTAAAACCGAGCGGAATCTTGTGGGCTCCGTCAAGTTCTAAACGGTGGTACGGCGTATCTCTCGGCCAGTTTCGAACTTGGATTGAAGAGAACGGGAAACGACAGGACAAATAACGGTGCATAACCACCCGCTGCTGTGGACCGGCCCGCATCGCGGTAGAATGTTTCTTGTGGTTCGAATGGTTGTCGCGAGCGTTTGGCATTTTGTCCGAGGGCGGCCAGGCGTTGATGCCGCTGGGCAATTACGGCTTCAGCCCGCGGTTCGGCTGGGTTAATGACCGCTTCGGCCTGTCCTGGCAGTTGAACGTTTCCGACTGAGAGTGCGTTGGATTCCACCTGCGCGTGGACCAGCGAACGCCCTGCGATGGGATTCAGAGCAGCTTGGCGAGGAAGTCGACATCGACGGGTTTTATCAGGACCGCCGAGCCGGGCAGGGACTCGCCGATTTCCGAGACGGCGTTGGCCGCGGTCACGAAAATGATGCGGGTCTCGGGATGGAGCGACCGCAGGTGGCGGGCGTAAGCGGGGCCCTGCTGGCCGGGGAGACGGACATCGATGACGGCGACATCGTAAGGATGGCCGTTGCAGCGGTAGGCTTCTTCAGCGCTGGGATGGCCGGTGACTTCAAATCCGCGCTGCTGGAGGAGGGACTTTATGGCGGAGCGGGAGGCGGGATTTTCTTCGATCAGCAGCACCGTTTTACGGGACATGACAGGACTCCTTTCGCGGAGGCGAACATGGGTGTTCGCGGCTCCGTACGACGGACTCATTTCGCAAGGGCTGTGCCAAATGTGAGGCCCAGCCCTTGCGTAGAACCCGCCAGCGTTCGCAGTGTGTTCGGTTTTCGGGTGTAAGTGGCGCTGCCGTCGATGGCTGCGTGAGGGGCGAAAACTGGACAAAAAACCCTCCGTCGCGGATTCTTGCGGCGTCGCACGCTTCTGAACGAATGTGGAGGAATAGCCATGTGGACACGTCGCAAATTCGTGGGAGCGGTAGGCGCCGCCGGAACGCTCGCCGCCGTCAGTGGCTGCCAGGATGCCCTGCCCCCGCGCGCCGCCGGGAGTAGGGGCAAGCCGGGGCGATTGCCCGCCTCCTCCCTCGACCGCAAGGCCATCGTTGACCGCCACGCCCCCTCGGTAAGCGCCATCGACCCCAAGGCGGTCTTCTCCGTTGGCAACGGCAACTTCGCGTTCAACGTCGACGCCACCGGCCTGCAGACGCTCAACGACACCTTCAGCACCATCCCCACCACCACGATGGCCCACTGGGCCTGGCATTCCCTGCCGATGCCGGCGGGCATGGACCCCGCGGCCTTTCGCTACCAGATGTTCAACACCTACGGCCGCGAGGTGCCCTACCCCACCAGCGAGACCGGCCAGAAGGACCTGTTCAATTATCTGCGGCAGAATCCGCACATGATCCACCTGGGGCGCATCGGGCTCTTTGCCGACAACCAGCCGATCGCCGCGGAGCGCATCAAAAACATCCAGCAGCGCGTGGACTTGTGGCGCGGAATCATCACCAGCGCCTTCACGCTCGACGGCGTGCCGGTGAAGGTGATGACCGCGGTGCATCCGGAGCAGGACGTGGTCGCGCTGCGCATCGAATGCGCCAAGGCCGCCGATCTGAAACTGCAGGTGCTGCTGGCGTTTCCCTATGGCTCGCCGGACATGTCGGCAGCGGACTGGACCAGCCCGACGAAACACCAGACCCACGTGGTCTCCAGCGATGCGGGGCTGATGCGGCTGGAGCGGGTGATGGACACCACGCGCTACTGGGTGCGCATCGCGTTTGCGGCAGGCAGGGGCGAGGTGCGTTCGGCCCCGCAGCAGTTCCTGGTGCCCATCGCTCAGGGGGACTTCGAGATCTCCGTGTCGTTTGATCAGACCCAGCAGCTCGGGCCGCTGCCGCCGGTGGCGCAGACATTCGCGGCCGTCGAGAAGCACTGGGAGGAATTCTGGAGCACCGGCGCGGCGATCGACCTGGGGCAGTGCACCGACGCCCGCGCGCCGGAGCTTGAACGGCGTATCGTGCTCTCGCAGTACCTGACCGCGATCCACTGTGCGGGCGAATTGCCCAGTGCCGAGACGGGGCTGCTGGTGAACTCCTGGTATGGCAAATTTCACCTGGAGATGCACTTCTGGCATTCGGCGCATTTCACGATGTGGGACCGCTTCCCGAAGTTTGCGCGCACGCTGCCGCTCTATTTCCGCATTCTTCCGATCGCGCAGGCGTGGGCGAAGAAGCAGGGGTACGCGGGGGCCCGCTGGCCCAAGATGATCGGTCCGGACGGGCACGATTCGCCCTCGCCGGTGGGGCCGCTGTTGATCTGGCAGCAGCCGCACCTGATTTATTACGCCTGGCTGTGCTATCGGCAGTCACCGACGAAGGAGACGCTGGCGCGCTGGTCGGAGATCGTGCGGAACACCGCCGACTTCCTCGCCAGCTTCGCGCACTACGATCCCTCGCGGGCCAACGGCGCGGGCGAATACGTCCTGGGCCCGCCGATGAAGACCGTCTCGGAAAACGCCAAGACCGAAACCACGATCAACCCCACGTGGGAACTCACCTCCTTCCGCTTTGGCCTGATGACGGCGATCGAATGGATGCGCCTCTCCGGGCAGCGTGCCAATCCCAAGTGGGGCGAGGTGTTGACCAGGCTCGCCAAGGCGACCGTGCAGAACGGCGTGTACCTCATGCAGGAGAACATGCCCGAGACCTACACCACGATGAATTATGAACACCCCGCGCTGTGCGGGGCGCTGGGCGTGTTGCGTGGCGACGGCATCGATCCGGCGATCGCGCGGGCCACCATGCAGAAGGTGCACGATGTGTGGCAGTGGGACAACGTCTGGGGCTGGGATTTTCCGGTCATGGCGATGGGCGCCGCACGCAATGGCCTGCCGGAGATGGCGGTCGAAATGCTGGTCAAGGAATCCCCGATGAACCAATACCTGGTCAGCGGGGGCAACTTCCAGCGGCCCAACGTGCCGGCGTATTACCCGGGCAACGGCGGGCTGTTGCTGGCGATCGGCATGATGGCCGGCGGCTGGGAACGCGGCGGCGACAAACTCGCCGGCTTCCCCAGAAATGGCCAGTGGAAAGTGCAGGCGGAGGGGTTTGGCAAGTGGGTGTGAACGGTGAGCATCACCCCGCCTTGCGCAGCTCCCGACGCCCCTTCCCGGCCAGTTCGTAGACGTAGGCCAGGATCTCGGCGATCGCCTGATAGAGTTCGGGCGGGACTTCCTGGCCGACGTCCACCGTCTTGTAGAGCGTCTGGGCGAGGGGCTTGCGTTCGAGGATGGGGACGCCGGACTGGATGGCGATCTGGCGGATGCGGGCGGCGAGGAACCCGGCGCCCTTGGCGACGACCCGAGGGGCGCTCATGCCGTCGGGATCGTACTGGAGGGCGATGGCGAGTTCGGTGGGGTTGGTGACGATGACGTCGGCCTTGGGGACGTCGCGGTGAATGCGCTGCATGATCATTTTGCGGGCGAGCTGCCGGCGGCGGCCTTTGGCCTCCATGTCGCCTTCCATGCGTTTGGCCTCATCCTTTACTTCCTGCTTGGTCATGCGGATGTCGCGTTCAAACTTCCACTTGTGATAAAGCCAGTCCAGCGACGCGAGAATCAGCAGCGCCACCGCCACGCGCCAGGCGAGGTCGTAGATGATGACCATCGCCGCGGAGAAGTTGGCCGGAAAGCTCATCCCCGAGAGCCCGATGATCGCCGGCAGGTGGAAGTTGATGCGCTTGTAGGCGATCACCGAAATGATCAGCAGCTTGAGCAGATTCATCCCGAGCTGCATGAAGTTCTGCCCGCCAAACAGCCGGCCAAGGCCCTGCACGGGGTTGAGCTTCGCCAGGTTGGGCGTCAGCGGGCGGGTGGTGATGCGGAAGCCCACCTGTATGCCGGCGGCGAGGATGGCGGCCACCGAGACGGCGATCATGACCGGCGCGAGGACCCTGAGCAGCACCGGGGTGGTGCTGCGCAGCGAATTGTCCGCCAGGGCCAGCGGGTTGCTCCAGGCCGTCGGGCCCAGCAGTTCGCGCATGATCTTGGCGAGTCCCTGCACGATGGTGGTTCCGGTCAGGGAGAGCGTGAGCAGCCCCACGAAGAGCAGCACCGCGGCCGTGAGGTCTTGCGACTTGGCGTTCTGGCCCGACTCAAAGGCCTCCTGCCGCCGCCGCGCGGTTGCAGGTTCTGTCTTGTCGCCGGCATCATCCGCCATGCGTGGCTCCTCTAATCAAACAGCCGCCCGAAGGTGTAGAACAGGTCGTGAAACACGTCCCTGGAAACCAGCGCCCACCCCGTCAGCCCCACGCCGATCATCACAAACCCCACGAAGAGATTGATGGTGATGCCCAGCGACATCAGGTTCATCTGCGGCATCGAACGCGACATCAGCCCCCCCGTGAGCGTGGCGATAAAGAATGCCACCAGTGCCGGCATCGCGATGCGTGTGGCGGCCTGAGAGGACGCCTGCAGGGCGTTGGCGGCCAGCGGCAGCAGTGCCTGCCCGGAGATGCCCCCCGAGCCCAGCGGCACCGCGCGGTAGGAATCGATCACCGCCCCCACCACCATCCGATGCCCGCCGATGGAGAGAAACACCGTCAGGGCGATCCAGAAGGCCACCTGCTCGATCACCGTCGACTGCTCGTCGAAGGAGGGGTCGTACAGGGTGGCCATCGACAGGCCCATCTGCTGAGAAATCAGGTGCGCTCCGAGCTGAATGCCTGCGAATGCCGCCCCCACCAGCACGCCGATGAGCAGGCCAACGGTCATCTCCCCCCCCACCGCGACGACCAGCCCAATCAGCGTGCTTGGCATGGGCGCGGGATGCACCGCGGCGACCACGTTCCACACGCAGAAGGTGATCGCTACCCCCAGCAGTACCTTGATTGTCATGGGAATGGAGGTATTGGAATAGAA
>CALCHA010000087.1 GCA_937901265.1 uncultured Phycisphaerales bacterium | reverse complement strand
TCCCATTCGCCAGCCGCACCACCCCGTGCTTCTTCTCATATGCCCACATCGCGTCCCCAATACACGCCGGCTGCACCTCGAACTCCAGCGCCTCCTCCACGGTGAGATAATGCGTCGGATCGATCGGCCGCTCCACCTCCCGCCCGACGCTGTAGCGCCCCGCAAACAGCCCCAGCCGCGGCAACGAGAATTCAACGGTCGTCGGCCCCTTGATCGTAAACGGCGCCAAACCCTCCTCGATCGTCCCGATCGTTGACAGCTTGCCGCCCGCATCATCAAAAATGTGCAGCCGCAGCGCCGCATGGGTGATCGCCCGATCCGCGCGCACCCGCGCCGCCAGAATGTAATCGCGCCCGAACAACGGATGATCCGTCGGCGTTCCCGTCTCCGCATCGACCATTCCCATCCCCAGAAACGCCAGCCCATGCTGGTTGGCCGTGTGATCTGCCGTCGCCCGCGCACGCGCCGCGTTGTACCCGTCCAGCACCTCGCCGACGGTCCCCGTTTGCACGATCCGTCCTTCCTTGAGGTAGATCGCGTGCGTGCAAAGCTGCCGCACCGCCGCCAGATTATGCGACACAAACAGCACCGTCCGCCCCTCGCCCTGCGACACTTCCTTCATCTTGCCCAGACACTTGCGTTGGAAATCCGCATCGCCCACCGCCAGCACTTCATCCACGATGAGGATCTCGGGATTGAGGTGCGCCGCCACCGCAAACGCCAGGCGAATCGCCATGCCCGAGGAATAGCGCTTGGCGGGGACATCGAGAAATTTTTCGACGCCCGCGAAATCGACAATGGCGTCGAACTGCCGCTGAATCTCCCGACGCCGCATCCCCAGAATCGCGCCGTTGAGGTACACGTTCTCCCGCCCCGTCAGCTCCGGATGAAACCCCGTGCCCACTTCCAGCAGCGACCCCACCCGGCCATACATGTCGATCTTGCCGGCGGTGGGCTCGGTGATCTGCGAGAGGATTTTGAGCAGCGTGGATTTGCCGGCGCCGTTGCGCCCGATGATGCCCACGACGTCCCCCTGATGCACATCGAAGGAGACATCGCGCAGCGCCCAGAACGTCTCGCGGTCGATCCGCGTGAAGGGATGGCGGGCCTTCTGCATGAGCTTTTCGGCCAGCGTCGTCGGCCGCGCGCCGCGGTGCGTGATCGTGTAGCGCTTCGACAAGCCTTCGACCGAAATGGCGAGGTCCTTAGATGACATCCGCAAAATCCTTTTCCATGCGGCGGAAGACCAGCGCCCCCACGAACAGCGAACCGACGCACGCAATGATCGAATAGACGAACGTCCACGTGGGCGGGAAAGGCGTGTCGAGCACGCTCCATTTCCACGCCGACAAGAGCCCGGCCAGCGGATTCCAGTAATACACCATCCCCAGCCGCCCCCCCACCGCCCGCGCCGCCGGATAAAACGTGGGGCTGATGAACATCAGAAAAGGCAGAATCACCGGCAGCACGTAGGCGACGTCGCGGTACTGTACACTCAACGCCGCCGCCCACATCCCCAACCCCAGCGCCAGACAAAACACCAGCAGAATGAGCACCGGCGCCAAGAGCAGCGGCAGCCCCACCGGAATGTGGTACAGCGCCATGATGATCACCATCATTGTCAGCGATACGCCCAGGTCCACCAGCATCCCCGCCGCCCCACTGATCGGGAGCAGCAGCCGCGGAAAATAAACCTTCGACACCAGCCCCGCATTGCCCACAAGGATCGGGTAGAGCCGCGTGAGAATCCCCGAGAAAAGGTTCCACACCACCAGGCCCGCAAAGGCATACACGAAGTAGGGCACCGGTTTGTGGGTAAAGCCCGACGCCTCCGCCTCCATCCCCGCCATGCCCTGAATGAGCCGCGAAAAGATCAGCGCCCCAAGTAGCGGCTGCAGCAGCACCCACACGACGCCCAGCGCCGTCTGCTTGTACCGCAGCTTGATGTCCCGCTCGATCAGCGACAGCGCCAGATCGCGGAACAGCCACAGCTCGCGCAGGTTCACGCCGGTCCACCCCCGCTTCGGGCGGATCGTCAGGAACGGGCGCCGCCGCGCCGCGGGTAGGGCGGCGGAGGCATCGGCCGGGGTCGTTTCAAGGGTGGTCATGGTCCATCAGGTCGGCACGCAAAAACAAAAAGCGTCGCCCCCTCTCCGCCAACAGCGGCGGCTGGCGCGGGCGCTCTCGCAGGATTACGTCGGCTGAACGGGTGTGGATGATTGAAGCCCAGTTTGCCCACTGGCGATTTTACGGGGCCGTCGTTGCGACGCCCTGCGGCAATGTGACCGCTTTCTGCAGGTCCGCCACCAGCGTCCGCCCCGTGAGCGCGTCCGTAAATGTGGCCCGGAACAACATCTTCCGGGTCGTCGGCGGGCTTTTCCACGGACACGAAAAGGCGAACTGGTTCAGCCCCATCCCGTTGTACCAGCTCTTTTTCATCTCCGCCGGCGTGAATTTCCAGGTGCCCACCCGCCGCGGTTCCGCGGGCGGATCGCCCAGCTCGAACGCCTCGATCGTCAGCGTCCCCGTTGCTGGCAGGATCTCGCCGTCGGCGGTGAGCGTCCGCAAAAAGACCCGAAACCCCGCCAGCCCCTTGCCCGACGCGAATTCCCAGGAATCGGTCTGCGGCCGAATCTGCAGTTGCGCGATCGTGAAAAGCTGCGCCAGGCGATCGTCGGGAAGCGTCTGCAGCGGTGGACTGTTTCCCTGGGCCTGATCGCGCAGCTGCGCGATGGTCGCGTCGCGGTTGCGCAGCTCCGCCTGCTGGGTGTCGATCTGGTGTTGCTGGTCGATCGTCTGCTGGCGCAGGTGGTTGGCCACGGCCTGAAAGTCAGGGCCGCACCCGGCGAGCGCCGACGCGCCCGCCAAGGCAACCACCATCAGCGTTTTGTGCGACAGAATTGAGGCCGCCATCGCCCCTCCGATCAACGGTCGGCCGATTCAGTATCGCCGCCCGGCGGAGCCAGATCGCCACCCTTGCCGCCACTGATCGGCGCCATCCGATCGAGTTTCTTGTCAACCACGCCATATTTCACGGCTTCGTCCGCCTCTAGCCACAGGTTGCGGTCGCAATCCTTGTGCACCTTCTCGATGGGCTGGCCGGTGTGCTTGGCCATGATCTCGTACATGCGCTGCCGCAGGCGGAGCATTTCCTTGGCTTCAATCGACAGGTCCGTCGCCGTGCCCTGCATCACCCCGCCGATCAGCGGCTGGTGGAGCATGATGCGGGCATTGGGCAGGGCGGAACGCTTCCCGGCGGTGCCCGAGGCGAGGAGCCACGCGCCCATCGAGGCGGCGAGGCCGATGCAGGTCGTCGCGACATCGCAGCGCAGGAACTGCATGGTGTCGTAAATCGCCAGGCCCGCGGTCACCGAACCGCCGGGGGAGTTGATGTAAAAGTTGATGTCGGTCTTGGCATCTTCGTTCGAAAGGAAGAGCATCTGCGCAATGATGAGGTTGGCCGAGTCATCGTCCACGCCGCCGGCGAGAAAGATGATGCGGTCCTTGAGAAGCCGCGAGAAGATGTCGTAGGAGCGTTCACCGCGGCCCGACTTTTCAACAACGATCGGCACGAGGTAGCCGGTGGGATTGGAGAGCATTTCATCGCGAATGCGCAGGGGGTTGTCGTTTAGGGAGGCCATCGGAAAGTTACTCCTGAGAGTGGAAGTCGCGTAAGCGTAGCGAGGCTGGGCAAGGAAGGCAACGCCCCGCGTCCAGAAGCGCGAAGGTCCGAGAAGAGCGAGCCGCACAGCCCACGGGGTGGGCCGATAAGAGAGGCCCCGTCAGCGCTGGCCGCCGCTCAGGTTCGGCTTTTGAGCGGGGGCCGGTCGCGCGTACGTAAAGCTTTTTCAAATAAATGGATAATAACGTTAAGCCCTGCCCGATTCGGGGCGATGGTAAGGGGAGTGAGACATTCGGCAAAAGGGTCACATAACCCTTGCAGCGGGGCCTCAAGCGACGCTATGCTGAAGTCATCCAGGACCGATCCCGGTTAATTTGACTGGAGGAATGTCATGAATACCCTGCAAATCCGGACCCCCGCCTCGGAAAAGCCAGAGCGGCAAGTGGCTGCGGCGCCGACGATTACGGTGCATGGCCCGGCCCGTCGCCCGAGCGATGAAGCGCCCATGACCCATGCCTGGTCCATCGGCACCACGCGCCTCGCCCAGGAGCCCGCCCCGGCCTTGCGCATGGCCTATTGCCCGCCCGAAGTGTATATCGGATAAGTACTTGGCCACCCTGAACCGCTCGGGGTCGTCTCCTGCTGTCTGCTCGCACCGGAGTTCCCTCCGCCGGAATCTCCCTGTGCGAGTTTTTCTTTTTTGCCCGCCTCCCCGCCGGTTCGATAGGGATTATGACCCGCTTTGCCGCCCCCCCGCCGCCATCCCCGGCACGTTGGGACGCGTAAGTCGAATGAGCCCCTGCGCGATCCAAGGCACGCCATGACCCCCGTCGTCCCTCCCGCTGCCCCCGTCGATACGAGCATGCCCCCGCCGGCGGCGAGCGCTGCGCGGGCGCCAACCCGGCGCTACACGCTGCGCCCCATTTATGGCCTGCCGCGGGAATTGCGCTGGCCCGCGGTGCTCCTGGCGATCGTCATGGCCGGCGTCTTCTATTGGACCATTGCCCGCATGTGGGAGCGCTGGAACAACGCCCACGGCTACTACTCGCATGGCCCGCTGGTGCTCCCCATCGCCCTGGGCACCGCCTGGCTGATTATCCGCAAGCGCGGGCTGCCCATGGCGTCCACGAAGGGCTCGCGACGATTGGGCCTGCTGGTGCTGATCGGGGCCCTGCTGATCCACCTGCTTTCCATGTACCCGCGCGTCACCTTTCTCTCGGGCCTGATGATTCCCCCGGCGATCGCTGGCTGCATGCTCTACCTCGGCGGGTGGGCCATGCTGCGCCGGCTCTGGTTTCCCGTCGCCTTTCTCCTGTTCATGGTGCCTTTGCCCGACGTCACTATCAATGACATCAATTTTCCGCTGAAGCTCTTTGCCGCTTCGATGTCCACCTCGATCGTGGATGCGACCGGCGTCACGGCCTACGTGCGCGGCTCCGATATTGTCCTGGCCGGCGGCACGACGCTCACGGTGGAGGACGCCTGCTCGGGCCTGCGCTCCCTGATCAGCCTCATGGCCTTCGCCACGCTTTTCACCTACGCCTGCAAGCTTCGCGGGTACAAGCGGCTGGTCCTGTTTCTCTCGGCCATTCCGGTGGCGGTGGCGGCCAACATCGTGCGCATCGTGGTGCTCTCGCTGGTGGCGCATTCCTGGGGGATCAAACTGGCGACGCCAGGCGGATGGGTGCATGACACCATGGGCTTCGCCGTCTTCGTCATCGCATTCTGCTTTATGTTCTTCCTGGAGGAGCTGCTCGACCTGCTGCCGGGGGCGCGATCGGGCAGCGGGCTGCTGCTGGCGGACAAATCCGTGGGGAGCCCCCCCGGCGGCGGGCAATCCCGTCATGGCCGGGATGCGTAGAGTCTTCGAGGAGTCTCCCGGGCATGAGTGGGCACATGAATGATGACGAACCATCGGCACCGGTGCAGGACCGCGCGAGCTTGACGGCGCTGCGGCGTCGCTCGCTGCTGCTGGCGGGGATCATGGCTCCGGCGATCCTGCTCACGGTGCTGCTGGTCGTCGGTCAGAGCCGCGCCATGCAGGTGTCCGATGTCGCCGCCAAAGCCATCCCCGCGGTGATTGACGATCACGGCCGGTTCTGGACTTCCTCCACCAACACCTTTTCCGATGCGGAGATGGACATCCTCGAGACGCACGATTACGTCAACCGCACCTACAGCGACGGGCAGGGGCAACCGGTGGAATTGTGCGTGATTTTCTCCGAGGACAACCGCAAAGGCACCCACCCGCCGGACGTCTGCCTCGAAGGGGGCGGGCGGCGGATCATGCAGAAGATGGACCGGGATGTCACGGTCGCGGGCACCGCGCTGACGCTTCGCGAGCTGGTCACCAGCTACGAAGGGCACTCCACCTATTTCGCCTACTTCTACAAATGCGGCAGCAGCTTCACGCCCTCGTTCTATTCCCAGCAAGCCATGATCGTGTGGTATGGCCTCACGCGGCAGAACGCCGGCGGAGCGCTCATCCGCTACTCGGTCGACATGCCCGACGGCAATCTGGACGCGGCGCGGCGGCGGGTCGATCAACTTCTTGATGTGACGTTTCCGGCGATCCGCGATCGCCTTAACGCGTTGCAGTGACTTCCCATGAACTATCGATGGCGGCCTGACCAGGCGGGGGGGAGAAGGCTAAGAGGAAAGAGGAAAGAGTAATGGCGATGATGAGGCACCCCCTGGAAGATGCAGAATATCGCGCCCACCGGACGCGCAAGTGGGTGCTCGGTGCCGCGGTCGCCGGTGCGATCCTCGTGGCCGGTGGCGGTACTTACATGTACGTGCACAACCATTCCGCCAACGCCCTGACGCGCAAGGGCACCGTGGCCCTGAATCAGCATGACACCCGCCACGCCATCGACTACTTCACCCAGGCCATCCGCAAGAATCCCGGCGGCGAGCTGGGCACCAACGTCCACAACCTGCTCGCCCAGGCGCTCATCGAGGATGGCCGCGAAGAAGACGCCCGGCCCTATGCGCAGGAGGTCCTCGCGGCAGACCCGCACAACACCGAGGCCCTCGACAATCTCGCCGAGTCCTACATTCACCCGGCGCTGCGCCGTTATCGCACGGCCATCCGGCCGTTGACGCTCCCGGCAACGCTGGAACTCCTGGGGATTATCGACGCCAACATCGCCAGCCTGCAGCAGCTGCCCAAGAGCGCCCGTAACCTGACCGCGGAAGCGGAACTCGATCACCTCTACAGCGTCATTGACGATGAGGGGCGGCGCTCGATCAAGAACAACCTGGACATGGCGACCGCGGCCAGCGACCAGACCACCATTGCGCAGTCGCAGCAGGACCTCGCCAAACTCACGCAGGATCCCGCGGCGCGCGAGGCCCTGGCCCTCGCCCGGCTCGACGAGGCCGCGCAGCTTGACCCGAAAGATCCGCAGCCGCCCAAGCTTC
>CALCHA010000086.1 GCA_937901265.1 uncultured Phycisphaerales bacterium | reverse complement strand
ACACGCTGGCCCTGTGCACCTATGCGCGGATGCTCAGCAAGCCCGGCAGGGTGTGCGCCAACCTCTCGACCAGCCGCATGGTCGACGACATCGCGGCCAAATTCGGCCAGGAGGTGCTGCGCACGGCGGTGGGGGAGGCCAAGGTCGCCGGCAAGATGATGGAGGTGGGGGCGGTGATTGGCGGGGAGGGCAACGGGGGGGTGATCGACCTGCGTGTGGGGCCGGTACGCGACAGCTTTCTGGGGATGGCGATGGTGCTGGACCTCTTGCGGCGGACGGGCAAGAGCGTGAGCGAGCTGGTGGCGGAGCTGCTGCGGTATGCGATGATCAAGACCAAGTTTTCCTGCACGCCGGAGCAGGCAGCGACGCTGGTGGCGCGGGTCAAGGAGACTTTCGCCAGCGAGAAGCTGGACACGCAGGATGGGGTGCGGATCGATTGGGCGGACGGGTGGGTACACGTGCGGCAGAGCAACACCGAGCCGATTGCGCGGGTGATTGCCGAGGCGCGGGATGAGGCACGCGCCCGGCAGCTCATCGAAAGCGTGGAAGCGCTACGCGGGTGAGTCGGTGGAGCGGAGCTCAACCGTTTTGCGCTCTTGGGGCCTTTTTATTTCGCTATTTAAATGTGGACCTTCTGCGCTGCGTTTGTTTTAATGCGTTCACCAGCTCCCTCTGGCGACGCCCGTTGCGTTGAGCCTGCACGCTATTTCAGGAGATTCATCATGAAAATGAAGATGTCCGCCTGTCTTTTGGCAGCAGCCCTCTCCGCCACGACAACTTTGAGCGTGAGCGCAGCGGACGGCACGGTCGCACCTCGCGGGAGCAGCAGCCGCGGTGGCATGACCCACGGTGTGGTCGGTGGCGCTGGTAATCCCAGCCCCCGCGGTTCCGCCAGATTTCCGGGCGCTCCCGGGCCTGCGATGAACGCCGGAACGCCTGGATCAGCCATGAACGCCGGGACGCCGGGATCGGCGATGAACCCGGGGGCGTCGGGCTCGGCCATGAACGCCGGAACGTCCGGGGCGGCCATGAACGCGGGGACGTCGGGGATGACTCCCGGCACGGCCGCGATCAGCCCAGGCACCCTTGGGGTAAACCCGGGGACGGTGGGGGTGAGCATGGACACACCTGGGATAAACCCCGGTTCGGTGGCGGTCGGCATGGGCACCCCCAGCTTGACCCCGGGATCGGTGGGGATCAACATGGGCACGCCTGGGATGACTCCGGGGACGGTGGGGATCAATATGGACACGCCGGGGATGACTCCAGGCGCAGTCTCCGCCCTCGCGCCTAATCTGGCCGGCTCGGCCATGCACCCCGGAATTGTTGGCCCGATCCTGCAGCCGGGCACGTCTGGTCCCTCTCTGGGCGTCCCCGTGCCCGGCGGCGACATGCAGACGGGCACACCCGGATACGCCATTATCCCCGGGAAGCCTGATTCGGGAATGCCGTCGGGCGGTCCGACGGTGGCAAAAAATGCGGACACACCGAGCCCGGATGCGAACGTCGCCACCCGCACCGCCCTGCCCAATGGCAATCCGCACCAGCAGCTCACCGCCCCGCACAGCATGACGACTCCCACGCGGTAAATTTCAGCCATGCACACAAAGGGCGGCGCTTCGCAGCGCCGCCCTTCTTTTTTTGTGTCCGCGGTCTCACGATTTCGAATGTGGGAAGATTGGTCCTGCAATTGCTTTGATCTCCTCACCAGCCCTGCGGGGCGACGCCCGTTGCGTTGAACCTGCGGGGACATTTGAGGAGATACACCATGAAGATGAATATGTCAGCGTGCCTCGTGGCCGCAGTGCTTTCCGCGGCGACAGCCTTGAGCGTAAGTGCCGCAGGCGGAACTGCCGCAGCGGGCGGGACCGGCGGCGGGGCGACGGGCGGGGCCAATGTTGCCGGCACCGCGGGCGGCGTGAATGCCGGAGCCACCGGCAGCACCAACGCACCGGCCGCAACCCCCTCCAACACCAATGCCGGCATGAGCGGCAACAGCAGCGCCGCGCCCAGCACGCCGGCCTCCAATAACAGCAGCCTCAACACCAACGGCACCGGCAACACCCACACCGCGGTCAACGGCACCGGCACCGGCGGAACGACCGGCACCCCTGGCGCCGTTGGCAGCTCCAACATCGGCACCAGTGGCACCGTCAGCGGTTCCACCGGCAGCATCACCGGAACCAGCAATGGCCCCAACGGCTCAGTCACGACGCCGGCCACGCCCGGCACGCCTGGCTCGGCGATGTCGCCCGGCACCCCTGGCGCTGCCCCCGGCACGCCCGGTATCGCCCCTGGTACCCCAGGCTCCGCCATGGCCCCCGGCACTCCAGGAATCCGCCCCGGTACTCCGGGCAACGCCCCCGGCACGCCGGGCAACGCGATGAACCCGGGCACCCCCGGCTCCGCCATGAATCCCGGCACTCCCGGCGAAGTGACTCCCGGTGTTCCCGCCGCCCCTGGCACCGTCGCTCCCGCGACTGGTGGCACGGAAACGGCGCGTGACGCCAACAACACCGCCCTGCCCAACGGCAACCCGCATCAGCAGCTTACGGCCCCCCATGACATGACCGGCTCGGAACGGTAAAAACTTCAGCCATCAACGCAAAGGGCGGCGCTTCGCAGCGCCGCCCTTTTTTTATGTCTATGGCGATTGGCCTTCAGCGGAGATTCTCCGGGTTCAGCCCCGCCAACTCGGGCAGAACGAAAAGCCCATCCTTGCGGATCAGCCGTCCGTCGAAATAAAGTTCACCGCCTCCCACGGCCGGATCCTGCCGCAGCACCAGGTCCCAGTGCACCGCCGAGCGATTGCCATTCTCCGTCTCTTCGTAGCATTGCCCCGGCGTGAAATGGATCGACCCGGCAATTTTTTCATCGAACAGAATGTCCTTCATCGGCCTGACGCACCAGGGGTTGAAGCCGATGGCGAACTCCCCCACGTAGCGGGCCCCCTCATCGGTGTCGAAGACTTCGTTGAGGTGGTGCGAATTGTTGGAGGTGGCGGCCACAATTTTGCCATCCTTAAAGGTGAGTCGGACATCGGTGTGCGTCACCCCGCGATAGACGGTTTCGCAGTTGTAGTGAATCACGCCGTTGACGGAGGTTTTCACCGGCGCGGTAAAGACCTCCCCATCGGGGATGTTGCGGTGGCCGTCGCAGAGTTTCGCGGGGATACCTTTTATGGAGAAGGACAGGTCGGTATCGCGCGGCCCAAGGATGCGCACGCGGTCGGTCCTCTCCATCAGCTCCTTGAGCGGCTCCATGGCGCGCGACATCCGGGCATAATCCAGCGTGCAGACGTTGAAGTAGAAGTCCTCGAACGCCTCGGTGCTGGTCTCGGCCATCTGGGCCATCGAGGGGGTGGGCCAGCGCAGGACGACCCAGCGGGTCTTGTTGATGCGGATGTCGCGGTGCACCTTGTTCCACACCGACTGTTCATAAAGCTTCTGCTTGTCCGACGGCACGTCCGAGATTTCCGAGATGTTGGGATTGCCGCGAAGCCCGATGTAGCACTGGGCGCTTTGCATCTGTTCTTTTTCCACCCGGGCGATGGTGTCCCACTGCTCGGCCGTGCCATGGAGCATCAAGGCGCGGTTGATCTCGTTGGATTTCAGCATGACCAGCGGGCGCCCGCCCGCATCGGCGCAGACGCGGACCAGCTCTTTGGTAAACGCGTGCGGGATGTCGATCGCCTCGATCAGCACGGTCTCGCCGGGCTGGACTTCGCAGGAATAGCGGATGAGGGTCTCTGCCAATCGGGTGTAACGGGGATCGGGCATGGCGGCGCTCCTTGCTTGCCTGGTCTTTCGTGCATCTTATGCAGCAGGCGGGCGCGGGGCTAGAATGCCGCCCGACTTCTGGAGGATTTGCATGGACAGTCAACTGATGGACATTCAGCCGCTGGTCATTGACGAGGGCCTGCGCACCCTCATCGCCCTGGCGGTCCGTGAAGATTCCGGTGCCGGCGACAAGACGGTGGAGCTGGCCATCGATCCCGATGCGCGGGGCGAGGCCCGCATCGTGGCGCGGCGCGACGGGGTGATCGCCGGCACGCCGTTGATTGAACCGATACTCGCGGCCTATGGCGGCGGCGTCGACATCGCGCTGCACGTGGCCGACGGCAGTCGCGTGGCCCCGCAAACGCCTGTCGCCACGTTGCGCGGGCCGGTTGGACGTATTTTGACTGCGGAGCGCGTCCTGCTGAACTTCCTTGGACATGTCTCCGGCGTTGCTTCGGCAACACGCCGTTACGTCGACGCCGTGGCCGCCGTCACCGGCGCCCGTGGCAAGCCTCCGGCGATCTGCGACACCCGCAAGACGACGCCCGGATTTCGCGCCCTCGACAAATACGCCGTCCGCTGCGGCGGGGGGGTCAATGACCGGATCGGGCTGCATGACGGCGTGATGCTCAAGGACAACCATCTGGCGGCGCTGCGCGAGAAGCTCGGCAGATCGACGCTTGGGCAACTCACCCGCGGCATCCGCGCGCAGCTCGCGACTGACATCCTCCTGTGGCTCGAAGTGGACACGCTGGAGCAGCTGCGGGACGAGCTGGCCAACCGCGGCGGAGCGGATGTGGTGCTGCTGGACAACTTTTCAACCGAGCAGATGAAGCAGGCCGTCGCGCTGCGCGATGCCGCGTCCAATAGCAGCGGAAGGCCGCTGCTGGAAGCGTCGGGAGGGATTACCCTCGAGACGCTGCGAACGATCGCCGAGACGGGGGTGGACCGCCTTTCCATCGGCGCCCTGACCCACTCCGCGCCGGTGCTCGATCTGTCGATGGACTGGGGCTCGGAGCCATGAGCAGCCCTTCGCACCTTTCGGAAGGGACCGTGACGCGCGTGCTGCTGGCGCTGTGGCGGCGGCCGGAGACCACGCTGCAGGAGCTCCTGCGCGAGACGCTTGCCCCGCTGCCGGACCTGCGCATGGCGATGGAT
>CALCHA010000085.1 GCA_937901265.1 uncultured Phycisphaerales bacterium | reverse complement strand
TTTTACTCCCTTACTCTGTTACTCTTGTCTACGCCGCTTCAAATCTCGTCGCCACCCACCGCTTCCTCGGCCGCCGCCACACCCTCTTCCTGCAGCCGCCGCACTGCCGCGGCACCATCTCCCTCGGCCATAACCAGGCGCCGCCCCAGCGCCGCGCTCAGCGCCGCCCCCGGTGCCGTCGCGCTTGCCGCCACCACGATCACCCCCTGCTCCGCGAGCGAACGCACCAGCGCCCCCAGCCCCGCCCTGCCCGCCTCGGCCTCGCCCACATCCAGCCGCACCACCGTCCGCCCCTCCTCAAACAGCGCCCGCTCCAGGCCATCGGCCACGCCCGGCTCCGCCCACACCACCGCCCCGCGCTGCCCCAGGCGCACCTCCTTCTCTTCCTCGCTCACCCGCCCCTTGCTCCCGCCTCCGCGCGCCACCGCCTTGCCCAGGATCATCCCCGCGCCCACCGTCGTGTTCGACAGCCGATCGATCACAATGAACGCCCCCGTCGCGTGATTCTCCCGATAGGGATCGAACACCAGGGCGCTCGACAGCGACAGCACCACCCGACCCACCTCGTTGAGCGCCAACGTCGACGCCGCCCGCTCCTCCAGCGTGTTGACATCCACCCCCTGCACAATCTCACGCACCGCCCCCGTCACCACCCGCGTCGCCTGCTTGAACCAGTAGCTCTTCCCGGGAACCAGCGGCTGCTCGTTCATCCACACCACCATCGCCTCGACCTGGTTCCCCGTCTCCGGCAGCTTCCCTGCCCGTCCCCCCGCCGCATCCACCAGCAAATCCCCCCGCGAGACGTCAATCTCCTCCTCCAGCGTCACCGTCACCGCCATCGGCGCGTAGGCCTCCGTCAACTCCCCATCAAAGGTCACGATCGACTTCACCCGGCTCGTCTTGCCCGAGGGCAACGCCATCACCCGCTCCCCCTTGCGAATCACCCCGGAGGCAATGGTCCCGGCAAAGCCGCGGAAATTCAGGTTCGGTCGCAGCACCAGCTGCACCGGCAGGCGCAGTTCCGCGAGATTCCGATCCCCCTCCAGCGGCACGCTCTCCAGATGCCCCAGCACCGTGGGCCCGTCATACCACGGCATCGCCTCGGACTTCTGCACCACGTTGTCGCCCTTGAGCGCGCTCAGCGGAATAAACGCCACATCGCCAAATTCCAGCTTCGCGGAAAAGGCCAGATACTCCCGCCGAATCTCCTCAAAGCGCGCCTGCGAATAGCCCACCAGGTCCATCTTGTTGATCGCGATCACGAGGTGGCGAATGCCCAGCAACGCACAGATATACGTGTGCCGCCGCGTCTGCACCTGCACCCCATACCGCGCATCAATCAGAATGATCGCCAGCGCGCAGGTGCTCGCCCCGGTCGCCATGTTCCGCGTGTACTGCTCATGTCCGGGCGTGTCGGCAATGATGAACTTCCGCTTGTCCGTCGAAAAGTAGCGATAAGCCACATCAATCGTGATCCCCTGTTCCCGCTCCGCGCGCAGCCCGTCCGTCAGCAGCGCCAGGTCGATCTGCCCCTCCCCGGTCGTGCCATGCTTCACGGAGTCCTTCTTCACCGCCGCCAGCTGGTCCTCGTAAATCCCCTTGGTGTCATGCAGCAGCCGCCCGATGAGCGTCGACTTCCCATCATCCACGGACCCGCAGGTCAAAAACCGCAGCAGCTCCTTGCGCTGATGGCGGTCCAGGTAGGCGTGAATATCTTCGTTCAACAAAGGTTCGGACATGTTTTCAATTCCAGGAAGAGCGCACTAAAAACCTACCAGGTTATGGGATCCCTTGGATCAACCAGCTTGATGCCGAACATCGTGAAATCCGCGATGTTGTACGTCATCAGGCCGGCGAGCCCTTCGGCCTTGACCCATGCCGCCAACCGAGCGTCGTAGGCATGTATCCCTGTGATCTGATGCTTGTACACAAGCGTCCGCCATTCTTCGAACAACGCGGGAGGATCCGCCAGACGAATGAATGTCCGGAGAAAATGTTGTATGAACCGATCAGCCTGTAGAAAGCTGAATCCCAGTCCATTCTTTTTGATGGGCCTTGTTGCCGTAACCCAAAACTCCTGCAGCGATTGATTCGAGACGAACAGTCGCTGCCCCCGGCGCCAGCAGCCCGCCACCGCCCCGTGCGTTGTCTTGTAGTGCTTGTCTGCATCGTCCGACATACGCACCAGGATGTTCGTGTCGACCAGGATCATTCGCCTTCCATTCGCGTGTAAATCGCTTCCCGCGAATCGTCGACATGCCCCACTCTCGCCGCCTCCGCCGCAATCTGGCCCAAAACCCGATCAATCGCTTCCGGCGAAGGCCGGCTGTCGCGCGTGAGTTCCTCCTCCTCTCCTTCCATGACGATCACCTTGATCCGTCGCCCCCCAACCAGCGCTTCCAACTGACGGCCAATTTCCTGCGCTGACCCTTCAACGATCTTTCCAGATACCATGTCACACCTCTCGTTCCATGATACAAAGCTTTGCTCCACACCTGCAAAACGACAGTGCAGACCTCCCTCTTCTTTGATCTCCTAGAAATACCCTTCCCGCTTCTTCTGCTCCATGCTTCCCGATTCGTCGTAGTCAATCACCCGCCCCTGCCGCTCGCTCTGCCGCGCCAGAATCATCTCTTCGATAATCTCCGGCAGCGTCGTCGCGCTGCTCTCCACCGCTCCCGTCAGCGGATAGCACCCCAGCGTGCGAAACCGCACCAGCCGCTCCCCCGCCTTCTCCCCTTCCCGAAATCGCATCCGCTCGTCATCCACCATGATCAGCGTCCCGTTCCGCTCCACCACCGGACGCTTCGCCGCAAAATACAGCGGCACAATCGGGATCTTCTCCAGATAGATGTACTGCCACACATCCAGCTCCGTCCAGTTGCTCAGCGGAAACACCCGGATGCTCTCCCCCGGGTTCACCTTCCCGTTGTACAAATTCCACAGCTCCGGCCGCTGGTTCTTCGGGTCCCACCGGTGATGCTTGTCTCGGAAACTGTACACCCGCTCCTTCGCCCGGCTCTTCTCCTCGTCCCGCCGCGCCCCGCCGAATGCCGCATCATAGCCCCCCTTGTCCAGCGCCTGCCGCAACCCCACCGTCTTCATGATGTCGGTGTAGTTCTTGCTCCCGTGATCGAACGGGTTGATCCCCTCCCGCTTCCCCTCCTGGTTCGTGTGCACGATCAGGCTGAACCCGTTCTCCTTGCAGAACGCATCGCGAAACCGCGTCATCTCCTTGAACTTCCACGTCGTGTCCACATGCAGCAGCGGAAAGGGTATCCGCCCCGGATAAAACGCCTTCTGCGCCAGCCGCACCATCACCGACGAATCCTTGCCGATGGAATAGAGCATCACCGGATTGGAAAATTCCGCCGCCACCTCCCGAATGATGTAGATCGCCTCCGCCTCCAACTGCTGCAAATGCGTCAGCGTCGGCGGCACGCCGGCCCCCCCCGTTTTTATCGCTGCTCCACCCATGGCCATACTATTCCTATCCGAACACAAGGAAACCAACCAGCATAGGGCCTTCGCCCGCGCCTTTCAACCTCCAGCGACACCCAGGGCGACCGTCGCCGCCGCTTTGCGAAAAAGCGCCTTGACAACTCGCCCAATATTTGGGATTACCACACGCTTCTTACATAAAAACTTCCCGTTCCGCCTTCTCAGGAGCGTGCACCATGGGCGACGTCATCACCCCCACCCCCACCCTCCCCGCGACCCTCACCAACGCCGGCTGGCAAAAAGGCAAGGGCCTCTTCGCCAAGTTCGTCGGCGAAACCGGCGTCGGCGCCGCACTAGCCAAGGTCGAAGAAGCCTACCACGGCGTCAACTGGGTCAAGTTCATCCCCAGCGACGGCTACCGCTCCGAAGAAGCCATCGAACAGGCCTGGCACAGCGCTCGCGAAGAGGGTGCCGGCCACTTCCCGAAAATCCGCGAGCTCCTCGTCGCCGCCCGCGATCTTGCCAACAAGACTGCCGAGAAATACGACAACCACCCGCGCGTCCCCAAAGGCTCCTCCACCTTCGCCCGCAAAGTCGCCACCGACGCCGACAGCTTCTGGCTCATCCTGAAGAGCTTCGGCGACGGCGTCGCCAAAGACTTTGAAAAACGCAAGGTTAAGCTCAAGGAAACTCAGAAGATCAAGGCCCAAATCGTCATCGATATGTTCCCCAAAATCAAAGAAGCCATCTCCGCCGTCAAAAAAGACCCCACCGCCAAAACCTACAACGAAAAATGCTGGCAGAAATTCCGCCTCCTCTCCACCCAGATCGCCGTCAGCGACTGGGCCACCCCCTACAAAGAACAAACCAAAACCCTCTCCTCCGTCATGCCCACCACCCTCGACAAAAAAGAGCTTATGCTCGCCCACATCAAAAAAGTCGAAGAACTCGTCGGCCACCTCGAACACCTCGCCCCCAAATAAACCCCCGCCGCCCCAAAAACCTCTCAAACTCCCCAACGGCGATCGAAAGCTTGCTTTTCGCGACCCCCTCCGAAACCCCCGGCCCCCACCCCACCCCGTCCTCGCGATACCGACCGCCCGCGCGCCCTCGCCAACGCCGGGGGGATCTCACCCTGCCAGCCAATCCAGCCAGCCAGCCCACACGCCATCGCTCCCCGCCCTCTTGGCAAAGCGCGCCTACACTTCCCATAATGATGCCGTTCTCGCCGGAGGTCCTCCTCATGCCCCGCCCCCTCGTCCTTGCCGCGCTCCTTTTCGCCTGTTCCGGCTGCGCGGAACACCACTCCCGCCTCTACCTCACCGCCCCCTCGCAGCCCAGCCTCTATCCTCCCGCCTATGCGCCGGCCCCTGCTCCCGCACCCGATGCGGAGGCCTACATCCCCGCGCCCGCGCCTCCCGCCCTCACCCCCGCGCCCTACACGCCACCGCTCAATCAAACCGCCAGTGCCCTCGTCCCCGAACCGCGGCTGGTA
>CALCHA010000084.1 GCA_937901265.1 uncultured Phycisphaerales bacterium | reverse complement strand
GTACCCACCTTTATTTCGACGCTGGCCTTTTTTCTGGTGCTGCGCGGGGCGGCGGGGCAGATCACGCACGGGTTTTCGATCATGTCCTTTCCGCCCGGCTTCGCGGCGTTGGGCAGCGGCCACATCTGGATGATCCCGGTGCCGGCCATTATTTTCCTGGCGGTGTTCCTGGTCATGCAGCTGGTGATGGGCTACACCACCTTTGGGCGCGCGATTTATGCGGTGGGCGGGAACGCGGAGGCGGCGCGATTGAGCGGCATCCCGGTGGGGTGGGTGAAGGTCGGCGTCATGGTCATCGTCGCGGTGCTGGCGGCGCTGGCCGGATTGATGCAGGCATCGCAGATCAGTTCGGGCAATCCCAAGGCGGCCGTGGACGGGTGGGAGCTGGATGTGATCGCTTCGGTGATCATCGGCGGAACCAGTTTGATGGGCGGCTCGGGACGCATCTGGGGAACCTTCATCGGGATTCTGTTCCTCGGCGTGCTGCTCAATGGCATGACGTTGATGGATGTGGGGGATTACTGGCAGATGATCGTCCGCGGCGGGCTGATCCTGCTCGCGGTACTGCTCAACGCGGCGCTGTCGAAGCGACGCTGATTCTCTTTTGGAGACCAACCTATGAACGTGCGATCGGCTGGCGTGCGACGGTGCGTGGTGGCGGGGCTGATGATGGGGGCCGTTGCGGGATGCTCGCAGTCTCGCCAGGCGCTGCGCCCGCAGGAGCTCTCGAGCGGCTGGATGCTCACGGATGCGGCGACTGTGAAGGATGGCGGCGCTGCGATTTCGCGCCCGGGTTACCTGGCGGCGGATTGGAAGAAAGCAGTCGTTCCGGGGACGGTGCTGACGTCGCTGGTGGCAGATGGCGTTTACCCCGAGCCGCTCTATGGGGAGAACAACCGCCCGGACAAGATTCCGGAATCGCTGTCGCGCGCCACGTATTGGTATCGCACGGAGTTCACCGCGCCGGCGGCGGCAACGTCCAACGATCGGCATGTGTGGCTGAACTTCGAGGGGATCAACTACATCGCAGAGGTGTGGGTGAACGGACACGACGTCGGGCCGGTGCGCGGTGCGTTTGCGCGCGGGCGGTTTGATATTTCGGCGTTTGTGAAGGCCGGAGAGAAGGCTGCGGTGGCCGTGGAAATTTTCCCGCCGCCGCATCCCGGCAATCCGCAGGAACAAACAGTGCAGAACGGCACCGGCCCCAACGGCGGAATCCTGGCGGAGGATGGACCGACCTTCATCGCCAGCATCGGCTGGGACTGGATACCGGCGATACGCGACCGCAATGTGGGCATCTGGCGGAACGTGTCGGTGGAGACGACCGGGCCGGTGACGATCGCCGACCCCCTGGTGACGACCAGGCTGCCGCTGCCGCGAATCGATTCCGCCGACCTCACCGTTTCCGCGACCCTGAGCAATGCGACCGACATGCCGGAAACCGGCGTGCTCGCAGGCACGATCGAGAGCCGCCATTTCGAGCGAAAGCTGACGCTCGCCCCGCATGAATCGCAGCTCGTCACCTTCGCCCCGTCGGACACAGCGGCGTTGCACGTGGACCACCCGCGGCTCTGGTGGCCCAACACCTACGGCGAACCGAACCTCTATCCGCTGCACCTGCAATTCACCGCCGACGGAAAATTGTCAGATGCAAAAGACATCCATTTCGGGATTCGCCAGATCACCTACGAGGTGCCCGGCACCGACAATCTCACCATCGTCTGCAACGGCGTGCCGATCATCTGCAAGGGCGGCGACTGGGGCATGGACGAGGCGATGAAACGCATTCCGCGCGAGCGCCTCGAAGCCCAGATCCGCATGCACCAGCAGGCCAATTACACCATGATCCGCAACTGGGTCGGCCAGAGCACCGAGGAGGACTTTTATGATCTCTGCGACCGCTACGGCATCCTGATCTGGGATGAGCTGTTCCAGCCCAACCCCAGCGATGGCCCCAATCCGCTCGATGTGAATTTGTATCTCGCCAACGTGCGTGAGAAGGTGCTCCGTTTCCGCAGCCACCCCTCGATCGCCCTCTGGTGCGGCCGCAATGAAGGCAACCCGCCGCCGAATCTCGATCCCGGCATCGCCGCGATCTTCAGCCAGCTCGATCCGACACGCCGCTACCAGCGCAACTCCAACGATGGCAAAGGCGTGCGGTCCGGCGGCCCCTACTCCTGGCGGCCGCCGCAGCAGTATTATGCGTTCAACGCCGCCGAAGCCTTCAAAACCGAAATCGGCAGCGTGTCGATTCCCACGCTGCAGGCCATTCACCACATGATGCCCGAAAAAGACTGGTGGCCGCTGAACAACGACGACTGGGCGGAGCATGATCTGCTGCGCGGCGCGCAGGCGGGCAACACCTATCCGCAAACCATCGCCGCCCGCTATGGCCCGCAGAACTCGCTTGAAGATTTCGTGCGCGAGGCCCAGCTCGCCAATTATGAGGCCTACCGCGCCATGTACGAGGGCCGCTTCGCGAAGCTCTTCGCCCCCGTCACCGGCGTGATCACCTGGATGAGCAACCCCGCACAGCCCAGCATGGTGTGGCAGCTTTACTCGCATGACCTGGAGCCCAACGCCTCGCTCTTCGCCACGCGGAAAGCGTGCGAGCCGCTGCACGTGATGTTGAACCAGGCGAACGATCACGTGGAGATCGTGAACACCCGCCCGGGCGCCGCCGCGGGGTTGCACGTGCGGGCGCGCATTTTCAATCTGAATGGCTCACCCGCGGCCGACACCACGCGCAACGCCGACGCCGTTCCGCTTTCCGCCACCGACACCGGCGCGCTCGCTTTTCCCGATAGCCTCAGCACGGTTCATTTCATCAAGCTCGAACTGTTTGATGCGCAAAACCACCTGATCTCCGACAACTTCTACTGGCGCACGAGCCGCATCATTCAGCCTCCGACGCAACCGGCGACAACCGGCCCCGGGCGCGGAGGGCGCGGGCGGCAGCAGCTCCAGCCGCAGGAAGATTTCACCGATCTGCAGAAACTCCCCCCCACCACCGTCCGCGCCACCCTACACTATTCCCAGAACTCCCTCACCGCCACCCTCACCAACACCGGTCAATCCATCGCCCTGCTCACCCACGCCCAGCTCAGCGACGAAGACCGCGAGTTTCTCGGCACCCT
>CALCHA010000083.1 GCA_937901265.1 uncultured Phycisphaerales bacterium | reverse complement strand
CAAGGTGAAGGTCGAAAACGCCGGCGACACCAAGTTCCTCCCCGGCGAGGTGGTGGACAAGTTCCGCTTCCGCGCCGGCAACGAACAGCTCGCCAAGATGCTCAAGGTGGACGAGGCGGGCGATTCGGGCCTGACGCTGGGCCAGATCGTCTCCCGTGACGAGCTGAAGGAAGTCAACGCCAAGGTCGAGGAAAAGAGCGGCACCCCCGCCAAGGGCCGGCGCCCGAAGATGGCCACCGCCAAGACCCTCCTCCTGGGCATCACCAAGGCGTCGCTGCAGTCGGAGTCGTTCGTCTCGGCGGCGAGCTTCCAGGAGACCACCAAGGTCCTCACCGAAGCCGCCATCGCGGGCAAAATTGACACCCTGCAGGGTCTCAAGGAAAACGTCATCCTCGGGCACCTGATCCCCGCGGGCACCGCGTTCAAGCCCTACCTCGACATGACGCTGGCCCACAACGGCACGCCGGTCGAAGAGCCCGAAAGCGAAATCCCGATGCCCCCCGCCGAGCTGCCCCTGCCGGCCATGGTCGCCGCCGGTGGCGAAGGCGACAGCGACAGCCCCGCCCAGGAAGCTGCGGCCTCCAGCACCGACGGCCAGGTCGCCGGTGCCCAAGCCTGAAGGGCTCTCCATTCCTGAATCCCCATGGGGCGGACGTCGCAAGACGCCCGCCCTTTTTGTTGCGCGAGTGGCAAGGTGCGTGGCCGACGCCCGCGACCCCCAGTCGGGCCGATACCCCCTGTTCCCCCCGCGCGTATTTACCGAGCACATGCTTCCCCAAATTCCCTATCCGTCCCTACCAACCCCGGCCGATAACTCGAAGTGTCCCACTTACTTGTCCGGAACGGAGTCCGCCATGTCCCTGCTGCTCGATCGCAAGCCCATCACCGCCGCCGCCCCACTCCCCACGCTGGGCGATGCCCTGCACTGGGTGGATGACCACATGCCTGAGGGCCGGGTGATTATTCGGGTAGAACTGGACGGCGAGACCATGGAAGGCCCCGCCCTGAATCGTGCAAAGTCCACCGCGATCGCGGATCGACGCGTGTCGGTCCTCACGGGGGACAAAAAAGACCTGTCCTTGACCCTCCTGGGCAAGCTTGCGGCGCTCATCGAGTGGCTTTCGCCGCAGCATAAGGATGCGGCGTCGTTGCTGGAATCAGGCCAGACGCCGCTTGCTCTGGACCGGCTTCACGGGATTCTCTCGGCGTGGCAGCAGATTCAGCTGGCCTATGGCAATCTTGCCAAACTGGCGGGCATCAGCCTCAAGGAGCTGCCCGTCCATGACCTCAACGGTGAAGCGGTCGTCGAAGAGTTCTGCCGCCATCTGGCCGAAATCCAGACCGTCCTGCAGAACCACGATTTCGTGCTTCTGGCGGACATTCTTCAATACGAGATGGATGGTGCCGTGGCCAACTGGATGTCGCTGCTGGAGGCGACGCTGGGCGTCATTGAACCGGTGAACGTGTGACAAGGTGTCCCCTTGTCAAGAATTGCACCGCTTAGAGCCGATACGTAGCCAATGCCCGACGTCCTCGATCAGTCCGAAGTAGACGCCCTCCTCGCCGCGGTTGACGCCGGCGCGGTCAAGGAGGAGTCCGCCGCCAAGATTTTCTCGCGTAACAAGCGTATTACGGAAGTTGAAATCCGGACGTACGACTTCAAGCGGCCGGAGCGTGTCTCGAAGGACCAGATGCGCGCCCTGGAAGCCCTTCACGAAGGCTTCTCCCGGAATTTTGGTGCCGCCCTTTCGGGGTACCTGCGCACCATCGTCGAGGTCTCGGTCGCCAACATCGAGCAGCTCACCTTTTCGGAATTCATCCACGCCCTGCCCAACCCCACCTGCTTCAACCTGCTCTCCGCCAAGCCGCTCGACGGGCAGATGTGCCTGGAAATCTCCCCCCTGATCATCTACCCCATCATCGACCGCCTTCTGGGGGGCTCGTCGGCCGACCTGTTCATCCCCCAGCGTCCGCTAACACAGATCGAATGGCGGCTGGTGAAGCGGCTGACCGACCGGGCCCTGGCCAATCTTTCGGAGGCCTGGGCGAACATCCTGAAGATGACCTTCGCGTTGACAGACCCCGAGTCGAAACCGCAGCTGGTGCAGATCGTCCCACCCAACGAAGTGGCGGGGGTCATCGGCTTCGAAATCAAGATGAGCAACCGCACCAGAACAATGTCGCTG
>CALCHA010000082.1 GCA_937901265.1 uncultured Phycisphaerales bacterium | reverse complement strand
GGCCCGCGCACCCGCGGATTTCGGACGCATCCACAAGCCCTAGGGGTGGCGCGGCGGGTACCCGGGCGTTTTCGCGTGGCCCCACCACCGCTAGCCCCGGACAAGCTTTTCCACAATTCCCCTCGCCCGATGTGGACAACTCGTGAAGCAAAATAATTTTCGGCGCGCAACTCCCGCCCCCCACGTTGCTGCGGTTCCTGTGGATAACTTCTCCTGCAGTTCCCCGTTGTCACCTTCTTCATCGGGTGCTAAAACACCCTCCACCTCGGGTCCGACCGAGACGTTTGCACCGCACATTTCTGACGCAAGCCGCGAAAGCTGTTCGCGGCCCACCCGCGGAGATGGTGCGCGCCGACTTCTTGCCCGAACCTGAGGATGCAGCGGCTGCACCGGAGGCAGCTGCTGCGGTCGATGGGCGTGATTGTCACGGAGGATCCCCACTCGCACCCCGGCGCGGAGCATCCGCGCGGTTCGCCTGCCTGGCGAACCGCGCGGGTGGCCGAGGCAGCGAAAGCAAACCCGACACCCCACCGCGCATCGACGCGCGGTTCTCCACCAGAACCACGACGGTTCCGCATTTCCTCAGGGTGAAGTTGTAGATCGTCATGGTTGTTGTCCGGAAGGAGCCGCCGATGAGTGCCATCGCGTGCCCAGTGGGGTCCATTGTTGAAATGTCGGGCGGGGGGGATGCCCTTTCAGTGGTGGCGGAGAAGCGCTCCCCCCTCGAGGCCATCGCCGAGCGGCTTCAGGCGCGGCTGGGACAGCAGCGTTACGATTTGTGGTTCGATGGCAAGACGCGCCTGTCGCTCGAGGGCAGTGCGCTCCTGGTGGAGGCGGGCAACCCTTTCGCCGCCAACTGGATCCGCACCAAGTTCACCGCGGATCTTCGTGCCGCCGGACAGCCGGTGCTGCAGCGCCCCTTTGAAATCTGCGTGCGCGTGGCCATCGGCGTCGCCCCGGCGGCGGCCCCGGTCGCCGCCTCCGCCCCGGCTCCCCTTCCCCCCGCCCGGGCGCTGCCCCATGCCCCCACGACGGTCATCAACCCCCGTTACACCCTCGAAGAGTTTGTCGTCGGCCCCTGCAACCAGCTCGCCTACCACGCCGCCTGCGAGATCGCGGCCCGTCCCGGCGAGCAGTTCAACCCCCTCTTTCTCCATGGCCACTGCGGCCTGGGCAAGACGCACCTGCTGCAGGGCATCTGTCAGCGGTTCGCCCGGCTGCACCCCACGAAGCGCTGGCTCTACCTCACCGGCGAGCAGTTCACCAATGAATTTCTGGACGCCTTAAAGAATCACCGCATGGACGCGTTTCGCAAACGCATCCGCCACGCCGACCTGCTGGTCATCGACGACGTCCATTTTCTGGCCAACAAAAAGGCCACCCAGGAGGAATTTCTGCACACCTTGAACCAGCTCGATGCCGCCGCCGGCAAGCAGATCGTGCTGGCCAGCGACTGCGCCCCGCGGCAGATTCAGGCCTTGAGCGAGCAGCTTTCGAGCCGCTTTGTCTCGGGCATGGTCCTGCGGGTCGATGCGCCCGACTTGCCCACGCGACTGGACATTCTGCGACGCCGCGCGGCGCGCAACGGCTGGCAGGTGGGCGACGCCGTCCTGATGCACGTGGCCCAGTCCGCCACCAGCAGCGTCCGCGAACTCGAAGGCATGCTCCTGCAGGTGGTCGCCGGCCTGCGCCTCATCAAAGACGGCGCCCCCGGCGCGGCCAGCGTGGTAGCCAGCATCAAGGACCGCACCGCCATGCGCGGGCCTGTCCCCGTCGATCGCATCATCGCCGGCGTGGCGGAGCATTTCGGCCTGAGCCCCGCGGCCATGACCGGCAGCGGCCGCGAACGCATCGTCTCCTCGGCCCGGGCGATCGCGATGCACCTGGCGCGGCAGCACACGGGGATGAGCTTCCCCGAAATCGGCCGCGCCCTGGGCAACAAAAACCACTCGACCGCCATCGCCGCCTGCCAGCGCGTGGAGGGATGGATCGCGACCGGCGAAGTCATCCGCTGGACGACGCCGGAAGGCCCCCGCCATCAGGCCATCGCCGATGTCCTCCACGCCATCGAAGGCACGCTGCGCCGGGTGCGGTGATCCGCCTGCCGCTCAGGCCTTGAGTCGTCGGCCGCTCGCCTCTATTCTCGGGCGATGGCAGCGTCATCATCAAGGACTTCGACATGAGCGATCAACTCTCCGTTCCCGCTACGATGAGGGGTAAGTTCGACGCTATCTGGGCTCTGTTGGAGCCATTTTGCCGCGAGCGCCTCAACGAAGAGTATCGGCGGCACTGCGAGGAACTCCTCGCCCTCCTGGCACGCAAGCGACCTTCGCCGCTGGCCAATGGAACGGCGGCGGCATGGGCTTGCGCCGTTGTCCGAACGATTGGCTGGGTGAATTTTCTCGATGACCGCACGCAGAAACCCCACGTGAAAATGACCGACATCGACAAAGCCTTCGCCGTTTCCAGCGGCACCGGTCAGGCCAAGTCAAAGACGATTCGGGACATGCTCAAGATCCGCACCTTTGACCCCCGGTGGACCTTGCCCAGCAGGCTCGACCGCAATCCCAGGCTTTGGACCGTGACGCTCAGCAACGGACTGATCGCCGACATCCGTTACCTGCCACGCGAAGTTCAAGTCGAAGCTTTTGAGCGGGGGATGATTCCCTACATTCCGGCGGATCGAAAAATGGATCAGGACAGCCCATGAACCCCGGCCCCAAAGATGTAGCCGTCAAAGTTCGCATTTCCGCCATTCAATCCGGGAATTCCAACGTCACGTCGCGTCGATGGCGGAGGCGTTCGGGCTGGACCGCAAAAATGCAAACCACAAGGGGACTCGCCCGATTTTTCTTTGGAGCTGGGATCTGGACTGCCTGCTCGACGTGATTCCCATGCTGCTCAATGACCCGAAAGGCTATCCCAACAAAAATTCTCCGGCTTTTCGAGCGCTGGAGAGTCTCAGGGAGCTGCTTCGGCGCGAATATCAAGCGACCTATTTGAACGAATAACCCGGTGGGAAAAATTCTGGCTTGACCTCCCGGCTCCGGATACGCCGCGATGGCGTCGCCTCCCTCTGCGGCAAGCCCCCGGCCTGACCGGGAGGAATGGTCTTTCGCCTCGGCTACTCCAGCGGCGGCAGTTGATTGGCGGCCACCAGCACACGCATTGACCGCGAAACCCCCTGTTCCCGGGCTATCAGTTTCTTCTTTTCCAACAGAAGGATCATCGCGTGAATGGTGGGGGGTCTGACTCGAAAGTGCCGCTCCATGTCGGCCTCTGCCGGTGGCCGGCCGTTGAGCTTGGTATATGCATTAATGAAGGCCAGGAACTGCCCCTGACGTGGAGTGTACAGGACGTCCGACGCGCTCGAACCCGGATCGGCGACGTTGTGCATAAACTCTGGATCACCGGCTTTTCGCTTGGTTTCATACTCCGCCAACACGCCCTCCAGACTCAGCCAGCCGCAGAGTGGCACGGCACTCGCCCTGAGTCGACATTCAGGATGCCGCTGCGCCAGCGCGTTGGTCCGTGTGCGGATCCATCGATAGGCCCCAGCCTGACTGGCATATTTCCTCCGCTGAAGCAAAATCCATCCGCCAGCAGACAAGGCGAAAATACCAGCCTCGCACGGCTCGTCGCTGCTTCGAGGGAGAGAACGATCTTGCTGGGCCATGGGAAACCTTCTTCCAACGATCCGGACACCGGGAGATTACCCCGTTCTGAATGATCACGCGACCGCCTCCGTAAGCTGTGTTGTGTTCCACCAGAAGTGTCGCGGGCGCGCGGAGTCGTCACCCCTTCGCACCATCAATCATTCAACCGCGACGCCTCCTCGCTGCTCCGCAAATCGCGCTCGCCCGGCGCCGTCTGATACAACAGCACGTACCGCAATTGCAGCGGCGATTCATCCTGATACCGCCGGTCCCACGTGATCATCCCCTTCCCAAATCGCCCGCCCGCACGAAAGTAAAACAGTACCACCTCGTCCCGCTCCTTCCCCTGAATGTCCCGCACCTTCTCCAGATCTCCCCTCGTCAGCACCATCTGCGGCACATAGCCCTCCGCCGGTGCTTCGGTCATCTGCGCCAGCACATCCTGCCCAAAGTGCGGGGTGTACCGCACGAAACCCGCGTCGGCATCACTGATCTGAAACGTCATCCGCTTCGGCAAATCCCGGTCTGGGGGATCCACCACCACCCCGCGTGGAAAAGCTTCCATCCCCTCCACCGTCGCATAAAAAAGATGCGGAATAATCGCCGCCCCCGCATACAGCGCGCGCGGATGCTCCAGGTCGATCCCCAGGACGTCTCCGCTGCCCGGATACATCACCACCTCGCTCGCACGCGCCAATGCCGGAAAGTGCGCATCGACCCGCTCCAGCACCACCTCCACCCGCTTCTCCCGCCGCCATCTCCCCAGCGCCGGCAACCCCTCCCCCCTCTGCTCCATCGTGTTCGACGTCACCACGATGGTTCGACCGCGATACCCCGTCCGCTCGAACGCCAGCGTCATCGTTGCCCCGCGCTGCGGGCGGATGTCAAACGTGCCGTCCGCCAGCACATCCGACACTTTCAACCGAATGTTACGCATGAATATCGGATCCCAGGTGACGCGATTCGTGGAGACGTGAACATGCACCCCGCTCACCGGCTGACCCGCATCGTCGACGATCGTCCCCGCCAGGGCCGGCGAATCGTTCGCCGCAATCGCCAGCGGCACGCTCACCGGAGCAGTCAATATCCCGCACCCGATGGTCGCCAGTCCCAGCAGCGCGAACCCCGCCAGACCTCCGACGGTCATCCGTATCGCCCATTTTCGTCGCATCGATCAATCCTCCCGCACTCCCACTATACCCGCCTTCACCCCGGCGCCGCGCATCTCATTTTCCCGCTGCCGCCCGTCCCTCCTCGTTTTTCCGGGCAATGTACTCCGCAAATCGCTCCACCCGCGGCCCCTCCGGCGTCCAGAGCAGCGGGTCGATCCACAGTTCCCGATCATCCATCGCCGCATTCCACGCGTGATACACGATGTAATCGTGGCCATCTTCCCCCGTGATCACGGAGTTGTGCCCAGGCCCCAGCACTTTTCCGGGAATCGTCCGGATGACCTGCGGCCCGCGGTCGTGCAGATCGTGCGGTGCCGGCTCATGCCACGGACCCAGGGGATGGTCCGCGATCAGAAAATCCACGCCGTAGCTGTCGTTCTGAAAGCACCCGCCGGAGTAGAGCAGGATGTATCTTCCGCCGCGCTTCAAGACCGTCGGCCCCTCCAGCGTATACCAGTCCGCGACCTGGCCATACATGTCTCGATCTTTCTGGAACATCTGCCAGGCATGATGGGCGCGCATCACCACGCGGGGGCGTCCCTCCAGCGTGGTCATGGAGGTCATCCGGTCGACCACGAGAGCCGTGCCGCGGTAGGTGGGCGGCCGCGAGG
>CALCHA010000081.1 GCA_937901265.1 uncultured Phycisphaerales bacterium | reverse complement strand
GCCCGCCTTCCTCATCGTGATGGCTTTTCTGGTGGTCGCCCTCGCTCTCTCGATGCTCGGCGTGTGGACGATCAATCCCCCCCAGGCCCTCTACACGCTCGACGCCGCCGCGCAGCGTGCCCTCGCCGCCAGCCCCTCGCCCACCACGCGGGGTTCCACTGCTTCCGACGGAACGCTGGAGTATGCTCCCGCTTCCTACAGCGCGCATCCCCACGCCGCCTCCTTCACCAACGGACTCATGGCCACCCTCCTGGCCACGCCCTGCTCCGCCCCTTACCTCGGCCCGCTGCTCGCCTGGGCCCTCCTCCAACCCAGCTGGGTCACCGCCCTGGCGCTGGCGTGGGTGGGCGTGGGCATGTCCGCCCCCTACCTGCTGCTGGCGGCATTCCCTCAGCTCCTGGCCAGGCTTCCCCGCGCCGGCCGCTGGACTGACCTGCTCAAGCAGGCCTTCGGCATCGTCATGCTCGGCGTCGCGGTCTACCTCATCACCCTCCTGCCCAACCCGGCGCTCTGGCCCTGGGCCCTGCTGGGCGCGGTGGCCGTCGGCCTGGTCTGCTGGGCGTGGGGGCAGATTCCCTCCCTCAACATGTCCCTCGCCCGCGTCTGGTCCATCCGCTCCGCCGCCCTCGTGTGCGGGGCCCTGCTGGGCTTGGCCCTCTACACCCTGGGCGCCCGCGCCACCTCGCAGAACAGCACCAACGGCTGGGAACCCTTCTCCATCGCCGCCCTCGACCGCGGCCTCGCCGAGGGCCGCCCCGTGGTCATCGACTGGACCGCCTCCTGGTGCATCAACTGCCACACCCTCGAAGCCCTCGTCCTCTCCACGGACGAGGTGCAGCAGCAGTTCGCCGCCTCCAACGCCCTCCTGCTCAAGGCCGACCTCTCCACCGACAACCCGCCCGCCTCCGCCCTCTACGCCAAACTCGGCGGCCAGGCCATCCCCGGCCTCGCCATTTTCTCCCCGCAACACCCCACGAGCCCCACCCTCTTCCGCGATTCCTACACCCGCGACGCCTTGATCAACGCCCTGAAGAACCGCTGAGAGCCGATGCGCACGCTTTCCCGCCCGCAATCACCGCCGCGTTGCCGCCTTTCACGGCGATTTGTGCAGCAGCAGCGGCGTCAGCGTCCGGGTGATGGCCGTCAGGTGGGACTGGGCGCGCATCACTTCGCGGATGTTGTTGTACGCCGCCGGCGCTTCTTCGATCAGCGAGCGGGTCAGCCGGGCGTCATACCAGATGCGCGCCGCGGCGAGCTGCGCGCGCAAGGCGGAGGCGGTGATCTTCTGGCGCGCCTGGGTGCGCGACAGCGCTCGCCCCGCGCCGTGGGAAGAGGAGCAGAGGGCCTCGGGCAGGCCTTTGCCGCGGGTGTGGTAGGAGGGCGTGGCCATCGAGCCGGGGATGAGGCCGGGCTGGTCGGCATGGGCGGGCGTGGCGCCCTTGCGGTGCAGGAAAAGCAGTTCCCCGAAGTGGGTTTCCGGCGCCAGATGGTTGTGATCGATGTCGAGCAGCGTTTCCGTCAGCGCCCTGATCCCGAGCGTCTGCTCGATAGCGCGGGCGGCGGCGCTGGCCAGGGCGCGGCGATTCGCCTGGGCGTAGCTGCGCGCCGCCCGCACATCCGCAAGATAAGCCCGGCCCTCGGGGGAATCGGCGTGCAGGGCGCAAAGGCCGGTGGCGGTTTTGTGCGTGGCCGCGAGATGGTGGTGATGCACCAGCTGTCCGAGGTGCCGCGAACCGGTGTGCAGCATGAGCCAGAGGCGGTCTTGTTCGTCGGATTGAAGTTCCAGAAAGTGGTTGCCGTTACCCAGCGTGCCGAGCTGCAGGCGCGTTTCTTCGCTGAGAACAGCGGCTGTGAGGCGGGGGTGGGAGAGCGGCGATTGCGCGAGCTCGTCGGGGAGGCGGTGCGCGATTTTGCGCTGGTGCCGCCGCGCCGGGCAGAGCAGTTGCAGAGCGCCCAGCAGGCTCGCGGCGCGATCGGAGTCCGCAAGGATCTCCGCTGCCGCGTCGAACTGCAGCGCCAGCATGCCGCAGCCGATGTCGCCGCCGACGGCATGGGGAAACAGCAGCGTGGCCGAGGCGATCACCGTGCCGACGCAGAATTCGGCGGCAAGATGGACATCGGGCATGACGGCAATGTGGCGGATACCCGGCGTCTCCTGCAGCCGCGCGAGATGCGCGGCAACGCCGGGCGGCAGGGGGTCGGCGAGAAACGTATGCAGCGGCGCGACGGCGCCCGGGGCGTCAGTCATGGCAGGCCTCCTGGGCGGGCGGCACGATCGGGAGGATGAGAAAGGAAAGCTGCGGGGTGCGTTTGCGGTGGATCGACTGGGCAATGCTGTTGCGCAGCAGGCCATTGACGAGCTCGAGCCGTGCGAGGAGGTCAGTCGGGGAGCCCTCACGCGCCAGCAAACGAACCAGCAGGTGGCCCGCGTGCGGCGCGGGCACGACGGCGTCGACGAGAAGTGCCTGCAGCAGCGGATCGGCACATTCGCCGGCGAGGGCCAGCGCCAGGGCCCGCTGCACTTGCTTGCACAGGGCGGCGGTTTTGTGATCGGGCTTTTCCGGGCGCGCGTCGGAGGAATCAAACAGTGGGTGGAGCGGGCCGCCGCATTGGGGCGCGCGGCGATCGCCGCGCGAAGGATGAGTGCCCATGGCACAAGTCTCCATGCGAAGGCGCGGGCGCTGCATCGCAGCGCGGCGCGCGGAATGGGTGGTCAGAGCGATCTGCGGATGGTGGTTGGGGAGTCGGCGCGGGAGGGGCGTTTACGCACGGGCAAAGAGCCGGTGGTTAGGCCTGAGCGCCTTGAAGTTGGATCTGCACACGCATGGGGAACTCCTTTGCTGGGATGACTACTGTATCGCCATTTCCCATTGATTCAATAATAAAATTCGCGAGCGAACGCTCCGCCCAGTTCCATCGCATTCTCCGTGGCATTTGCA
>CALCHA010000080.1 GCA_937901265.1 uncultured Phycisphaerales bacterium | reverse complement strand
TCCTCATCCCCAAAACCTTCCACCAGATCTGGCTCGGCCCCAAAACCACCCCCGACCAGTTCAAACAATGGGCCGACCGCTGGCTCGCCCTCAACCCCGGCTGGGACATGCAATGGTGGACCGACACCCACCTCCCCGAAATGCACAACCGCCAACAATTTGATCAGGCCGACAAAATGGCCGCCAAGTCCGACATCCTCCGCTACGACCTCTGCGCCCAGTTCGGCGGCATCTACATCGACTCCGACATGGAACCCCTCGCCCCCATCGAGCCCCTCCTCAATGCCGTCAACGCCTTCTACGGCGACGAACGCCCCCACACCCCCTGCAACGCCATCCTCGGCTGCGCCAAAAATGATCCCTTCTTCCAACACCTCGTCGCCAGACTCCCCGCCTCCTTCGCCGGCGATGGCGACATCGTCGACAAGACCGGCCCCCGCTTCCTCCAACGAGAAATCGCCGCCTTCTTCGGCGACAACCAAAAATTCCAATGGGACCACGGCCAGAAACGCCGCCACCGCCACGCCTCCGCCGACGGCTCCAAACAACTCTTCGGCTTCGACTGGCGCACCTTCTACCCCTACTACTACACCGAAGAACAACGCGAATGGGACCCCTACCCCGACGCCACCGCCCGCCACCACTGGACCGCCAGCTGGTGGAAAAACGGCGGCGTGTAACCCCCCTCCAAACACCAGAGAAACCCATGAAACTCAACCTCCTCCTCCCACGCCTCCTCCTCACCACCCCCACATCGCCCCCGCTGGCATCGGCGATGGGATGCGTCGCCGGACGCCCGCGCTTGCTTTCCGCGACTCCCGAGAATCGCTACCATGCAATTTTTCCCCACCCCGCGAGGTCCCATGCCTTCCACGTCCCCCCTTCCCATTGAAACCACCGACGAGGTCAACGCGCAGATCCTGGCCGCCTCGGAAGACAAGATTCAGGGCTTCGTTGCGGATCCGCTCGCACAAATCGCCGGGAAGGCCGCGCTGCCGCTGGCGGTGGTGGCGGAGCGGATCGCCGCGATGCTGCGTGCCAAGACGATCCGCCGCGTGCGTCAAACGCTGATGTCGATCAACCTCGCCCGCGGGGCACTGGTGGCGTGGAACATCCCGGCCGATCATCTCAACGGCGCGTTCGAGTTCATGTGGGAAAAGGACCCCTTCTCCGGGCACATCGTCGTGCGCTCGACCGACAAGGAAACCCCGGGGAGTCAGTATCGCCTCTGGACCACCCTCAAGATTCCGGACGGCTATTCGATGGTGAAACACTGCGAGCTGCTGTGCAAAATCACCGGGGCCACGGCCTTCAAGCTCATGCCCGCCAAGCGGATTTTCGCCCTGGGCGTGGGCCACGTCCGTCGCCGGGGGATGGAACCCGGAGCCAAGGCCGACGCGCTTGCGCAACCCAGGGACACGGAGTATGTCAGCCTCTCGGTGCTTGAATGGACCACCCTGATCGCGTTGAAGCGGGAATTTTCTCCGGAAGAGATCGAGGCAGCCGCCACGCGCGATCCGGAGCTCTTCTGGCAAACGCGCGCGGCGGAGGCGGGGCTGTCGCTGGACGAGTTCCTTGCGACTGCCCACGCGCTGCACGCGAAGGGCGTCATCGGCCGTTTTTCCACCTTCCTCGAGCACGTCAAACCCAACGCGGCCGGCGAACGGATCACGACCTACAACGCCCTGTTCCACTGGGCCGTGCCGGCGGGGCGGGAGCTGGAGGCGGGCCAGGAGGTGGGCCGCTTCCACATCATGACGCACGCTTACTGGCGGGAGGGCGGATCGGAATTCAATCACGTCAACGTGATGGGGGTCGCGCATGGTACGGACAAGGGGCGGGTGTTGGCGCACAAGGCGGCGATCGATGCGCACCTGGCGGCGATCGGTATTCCGGTGAGCTACACCAACGTGTTCTGGGGTGGCCGCTCGGAAATCAAGCCGTCAGAAATTTCGCCGATCGCCTACGCGGAATGGTGCCGCAGCCAGGGAATCGACCCGGCGGCCATGCGGGATTGAGCCATCGCTCCACCCTGACTTGACCAATCCCCTACAATTCCTGTAAAAGGGATAGGACTTCACTCTCATCCAGGGTTTCCCATGGCTGCTGACAACACCAAACGCGTTTACGGATCGATTTTTGACCTTCTTCCGAACGTCGACAATCCCACTCCGCTCGTCCGCCTCCACAAGCTCGTCCCTTCCGACAAGTTTGAGCTTTACGCCAAGCTGGAGTGGGTCAACCCCTTCGGCTCGGTCAAGGACCGGGCCGCCTGGTACATGATCAAGGACCTTGAGGCCAAGGGGCAGCTTTCGGAACAGCGGGGCGTGGTTGAAGCGTCGTCGGGCAATACGGGCCTCTCGCTGACCGCCATGGCCCGCGCCCGGGGTTACCGCTCGCGGGTGGTGATTCCCAACAAGGTGCCGCGGGAGAAGAAAATCCTGCTGAAAATCGCGGGAGCTGAGCTCGACGTGCTGAACGATTCGGTCTGCCCGGCCCCGGGCATGGGCGATGGTTCGATCAACCTGGCCAAGACGCACGCCCGCGCCCAGCCGGACCGCTACGTGATGCCGAACCAATATGAGAACGAGCTGAACGTGCTGGCGCACTACGAGACCACAGGCCCGGAAATCTGGAAACAGACCGACGGCCGGATCACGCACTTTTTCGCCTCACTTGGCACCTGCGGCACCGTCATGGGCGTGAGCAAGTTCCTGAAGGAAAAGAATCCGAAGATCAAGGTCATCGCGGTGCAGCCGTCGGAGGGGCACGATGTGCCGGGAATTCGCAACATTTCGCAGCTGGATGTGAGCAAGCTTTTTGATCGCAGTCTGGTGGATGACGTGATGGAGATCGATCACGAGCTGGCCTATCGCCGGGCGGCCGACCTCGCCCAGTCTGAAGGGTTGTTTGCCGGGCCCAGCGCCGCGCTGATTTTCGAAGGTGCGCGCCGGGTGGTGGAGCGCACCCCGTCGGGAGTCGGCGTGATGATCTTCTGCGACAATGTGTTTAAGTACACCAGCAACATGATCAAGCATCTGCCCGAGCTCGGCGAGGGCATCGACGGCTGAATCGACGGGGAAGGACGTATAGAGAGTCATTGGTCAGAATTTGAAGATGGTCCACAAACAAAAGGAACAGGACATGGCGGGATACGCACATCCGGAAGTGCTGGTCGACACAAATTGGGTCAGGGAAAACCTGGGCAAGCCGGGGATCAAGGTGGTCGAAGTCGATGTCGACACCAAGGCGTATGACGCCGGACACATTCCCGGAGCCGTCGGGTTCAACTGGCAGACCCAGTTGCAGGATCTGGTGCGGCGCGATCTGGTGACCAAATCGGAACTCGAAAAGCTCCTCGGCGACGCGGGCATTTCCCCCTCCGACACCATCGTTCTCTATGGCGACAACCACAACTGGTTCGCCGCCTACGCCTTCTGGATTCTCAAGTACTACGGCCACAAGGATGTCCGCCTCATGAATGGCGGCCGGGTGAAGTGGCTGAATGAAGATGACAAGGCGCTCACGGCCGACAAGACCGCGGTCACCCCGACGACCTACAAGGTGACCTCCACGCACCCCGAGCTGCGCGCGATGTTGCCCGACATTCTCGCGATCGCCACTGGGAAGAGCGAAAACCTCGTGGACGTGCGCTCGCCGGACGAATTCACCGGCAAGGTGATTGCGCCTCCGGGTATGACGGAGACGGCCCAGCGTGGCGGACATATTCCCGGGGCCAAGTCGGTGCCCTGGTCCACCGCGGTGAACACCAGCGATTCGACGTTCAAAAGTCTCGATGAGCTCAAGGCGATTTATCTCAAGGAAAAGGGCGTGGATACCGCGAAGCCGACGGTGGCCTATTGCCGCATCGGGGAGCGCTCCAGCCACACCTGGTTTGTGCTGAAATACCTGATCGGTCTGGAGAACGTGCGGAATTATGACGGCTCGTGGACGGAGTATGGGAATCTGGTCGCCGCACCGATCGAGAAGTGATCTCCGCCTCTCACGGGCGCGCCGCACTGCCGGAGCGTGGTGATACTTTTCTCCTTCCCGTGGAGCACAGCGGAGGATTACAATGGATCGTCAGGAAGGGCCACGCGTTGAGTGTTGTCGGAGAATAGAGACATGAAGCGGCTCGCGGTTGTCTGTTTCCTGGCGGTACTGCCCGCTCATGCGTTTGCGGCTGATCGGGGCGATCCTTACCTCGCCGTGGTGCGGCACTTCGCCGACACGTTGCTGGAGAAGGGTCGAGACACTTACGGCCCCCGCAAAACCGCGCTCTGGTGCGGGGTCATCAGCGTGGACGACTACTCCGTCCCGCAATCGGCCAAGGACGTCCCCGCGACCGCCGGCGTCCGCGACAAGGACCGCTCGGTCGGCGGATGCAACCTCTACCAGGACGTCAGCTCCATACACGCCTTTCGCAACTTGTCCAAAATCGTGGGCGACGATCGCTATGCGCAAGCCACACGCGACTACATCAACGACTACTTTCAAGTGGCGCAGAGCCCGGTGACCGGCCAACTCGCCTGGGGCGAACACGCCTATTACGACGTATTCAAGGATAAAGTCGCGGGCCCTGCGATTCATGAACTGCTGGAGTGGACGCCGCCCTGGGAAGTGCTTTGGGAAGCGAACCCCCAAGCCACCACGCGGGAAATCACGGCCCTGAAATACCACTTCTGCGCCGAAGATCCTGCGACCGATGGATGGATGTTCAACCGCCACGCCGATCTCGGAAAGATCAAGTATGAGCCGACCGATTTCACCACCCGCCTGCGCAGCATGCCCTGGATCAAGCACTCCGGGCTGTATGCCTACTCCTACGCGTTTCTCTTCAAGAAGACGCGGAACCCCGATCTGAAATACCGCGAAAACGGCATCGGCGAGTTGTATTGGAACCACCGGAACCCCGAAACCAACCTGGTTCAATCCTGCCTCAACACGCCCGCGAGCGTCGAGAATGGCCAGTACTCGGATATGCAGAACTCCCTGCTCTGCTACTTCCTTCTGAAAACCGCCCACATCGATCCCTCCGACAGCGACGCACGCGACCATGCGATGGCCATGCTCAAAGCCGTGGATCACTACCACTGGGATTCCGCGACCGGCCATTATCGTGAATGGGTCCGTACCGACGGCACGCCGGTGGTTTCAGCCGAGACCGAAAAATACGCCGCCGCCAACCCCTGGGGCTTCTCTTACGGCGGGGGCTTGATCCCCTGCTATGGGCGCATCATGGCCTATGCAGCGCGGACCGAGAAGGACGCCACCTGTCGCGCGGCCGCCATCCGCGTCGCAAGCATCCTCGGGGCAGCACCCCTCCCCGAATCGTTCACGCCCGAGGAAATTGGCTTCGGCATCCAGTTGAACCTCGATCTTTACGAGTTGACGTCCGAACAACCCTACCTCGACGACGCCAACCGGCTCGGAAAAATCGCGGTCGAAAAGCTCTACGCCAACGGCCTTTTCCGGCGGGGTCCCGGGGAAAAGTACTACGAAGCGAAAGTCGGTCCGGGCGATCTGGCCGAGGGGCTGTTGCGACTCTCCCTGCGTCTCGACGGCAAGCCCGATCCCGCCGGCATCGACGACTGGAGTTTCTAGAGAACCGCCGCTCTTGCGCTCCAAGGAAGGGCGCGGCCGCACCCCCCGCGTCGCCGACCGTCGTCGAAGGCGATCAACGAAGCATCAGGCTGGTGGCCCAGGCCACGAGCACGGGGATCGTCAGAAGCGACGCCACACAGAAGAGGATCACCCAGAGAAAGTGGCGGGTGAGGGTCAGGGGTGGGGCATCCGGAAGGCGCACTTCCGGGCCATCATATGAATCGATCCAACCCTGCCTGTCGTCAACGTAACTCATCGCGTGCTCCTGAAAATCCTCCGCTGGCCATGCGACGTCCGAAAGCACCCGCTGGGGGCATTCGCATGGGCTTGCCGCGATAGCCAAAGCGAAGAGTGTGCCATGCATGAGGACCCGCGAAACGCCGACGAAATAGCTCGTTTTTCCGCCGAAATCGGGGGTCTCTTCACGCTCTCCAGGGAATGCGCAGGGCGTCCGCTGCGCGAAACAATGGCAGCGGACGGCAGCAGGGATGTCGCGTGCCGCAAAATTGTGCGGCGCCACTCCGCAGCGGCCTCCTGAGGCTCCCGCCCTATGATGGGGAGGCATTCATCGCACAAACGGAGCTGATTATGAAATACCGCGTTCTTGGACAATCGGGGTTGCGCGTGTCGGTCATCGGTCTGGGCACGTGGCAACTCGGCGGGGAGTGGGGAAAGGAGTTTTCACAGCAGGAGGTGACGCCCATGGTGCAGCGGGCGCACGAAGTGGGCATCAACTTCATCGACACGGCCGAGTGCTACGGCGACCACACGTCGGAGCGTTTGCTGGGCCAGGCGATCAAGGAACTGGGTCTGCGCGAGGACTTTTTGATTGCCACGAAGTTCGGCCACCGCTTTGAAGGCAACTTCAAGCGGTCGGAGCCGCGGACCGGAGCCGACGTTGAGCAGCAGTTGGAGGCATCGCTGCGCGCGCTGCAGACGGATCACGTGGATCTTTACCAGTATCACAGCGTGCGGGACAGCGAGTTTTTCGCCGAGGACGTGCAGGCCGTGCTGGAAAAGGCGAAGCAGGCGGGTAAGGTGCGGCACATCGGCAACTCGATCGGGGGCGGAGCCAAGACGTCGGTGCAGATCGAGGCCTCGAAGCAGATGCAGGTCGAGACGGTGCAGATTGTGTACAACCGGCTGTCGCGGCAGGCGGAGGATTTGTTTTTTCCGGTATGTGAGCGGCTGCGGTTGGGGGTGTTGGCGCGGGTGCCGCTGGCGTCGGGGTTTCTCTCGGGCAAATACAAGCCGGGGGCCCTGTTCGCGGAGAACGACGTGCGCCACGCGATGCAGAGCGCGGGGAAGGATGAGCGGCTGGCGGAGGTCGAAACGATCGCCCGCACGGAGGTGCCCGCGGGCGTGTCCATGGCCAATTGGGCGCTGGCGTGGTGCCTGAAGTCGCCTGCGGTGCAGTGCGTGATTCCGGGATGCAAGAACGTGGCCCAGGTGGAGTCGAACGCGGCGGCCGCCGATCTGCCGCTGGTGGAGCAGGCGCATCCCTGGGCGGCCCCGTAAATCACGGAGGCATCGGCAATCCATTTCAGTCGCGGACGTTGCGCATAGGTAAGTGACATCGGCAACTCGAGGAAGGAGTGCGCATGCGGTGGCAGGCTTTTGCGGTGGCGTGTGTGGTTCTGGGGACGGCGGCGGCAAGTTTCGGCATGACGGAGGCGGAGCGACGGGCGTACCGCGACAAGCTGCAGGAAATCCTGCCCCCGGTCCCGTCGTTTAATGAGTGGCTCAAGAAGACGGACGCCCTGCCGCCGGACTTCGATGCCCTTCCGCGCAACAACGAACTCCCGGACCCGCTCAAGTTTCTCGATGGAAGGCCGGTGAAGACGCCGGCCGATTGGCAGGCGCGGCGCGAACAGATCATCGAGCTTTTCGAGAAGTATGACATCGGGACGCTGCCGCCCAAGCCGAAGATCGACAGCATCACCCCGGTGGACCTGAGCGCTCCAGCGGCCACCGCGCCGGGCGGCCGCGGCGGCGGGCGGGGTTTTGGCGGTGGCTTCGGACGGGGTGCCGCGGCCGCCCCTGGTTCGATCACCAAGGTCGTCGAGCTTCACTACGGCCCCAACAGCCAGATCACCACGCGGGTCACGCTCAACATCCCCCCCGGCGCCGGCCCCTTCCCCGTGATGATCGCCAACAACGCCAGCGACACTGCCCGGGGCTACATCTCCTGCACCTTCCCGGGCTCGGTCGACGCCCCGCCGGACATCGGCAAGTATTACCCCGACGCCACCTGGGGCTCGATGGCCAAGATGGCCTGGACGACGCAGGTGGTGGTGGATTACCTGGAAACTCTTTCAGAAGTCGACAAGGCGCGCATCGCCATCACGGGCTACTCGCGCAACGGCAAGATGGCGCTGATCACCGCCGCCCTCGACACACGCATCGCCGCGGTGGTCGCCGGCAGCACGGGAGTCGGCGGGGTGTACGCCTGGCGTGACGGCAGCGAACGCAATTCCAGCGAATCCATCGAATCCACCACGCGTTCGTTCCCGCTCTGGTTCACGCCCGCCCTGCGCTTTTTCTCCGGCCGCGAAGATCGCCTGCCGGTGGATGGTAACCTGCTCGTCGCGCTCGTCGCCCCGCGGGCGTGCCTGGTGCTCTGGGGAGACAACGACGAGGTTTCTCAATCGTGGGGCATGGAGCATTCGGTCAAATCGGCCGAGGCTGCCTACACGTTTCTGGGCAAGCCCGACGCCCTGGGGACGATGCACATTCCGGGTTATCACGGGGCCAACGACGTCAACCGCTCCTTCGAGTGGCTCAATATCCAGTTTGGCCGCTCGACGGACAAATGGACCAACGACGTGGTGTTCCCGTGGAATTACGACCAGTGGCACGCGCAGGTGAAGTCCGCGGTCACTGCGCCGGGGCCGGTTGCCAAGTCTGCGTTGGACGGCATTACGACGCTCACGGAGTGGAACAAAACGAAGCCGGAAATCCTCCGCGCCGTGAACACCATGTTGTGTGACGCCACGCCCGGCACGCTGGCCAAACCTTTTGCTCTGCCCAAACTCAACGATCCCACCCAGCCCGCTGCGGGAGCACGCGGCGGCTTCGGCGGCCCCGTTGGACCGGGCGCCCCCACGCGCACGTTGTCCGAGGACATCCGCAACAAGGCCTCCGGCAACTCGTACGGATGGCTCAAGCCGCAGTCGGGCGAGGTGGACGTCCGCAAGGTCTCCTTCACGGGCAGCGCGGGCAACACCATCGTGGCCGACCTATACACGCCGAAGTCCGCCGCCGAGGGGAGCAAGCTCCCGGTGGTGATTTGGGAGCATGGGTACAGCTACTCGCTGGGCTATAGCTGGGTGTACAAAAATGACCTGCACCCGATCCTCGCCCTCACGCAGGCGGGTTACGCGGTACTCGCTTACGATCAGTCTGGGTTTGGCTCGCGCCTCAGCGAGGCCGCCGGCTTCTACAACAAGTATCCGCAGTGGTCGCAACTGGGCCACATGGTCGCTGATACCCGGGCGGCCATTGATGCCCTGGGCAAAGAGGAGGGGTTCGACGCCGAACACCTGTATCTGTATGGGTTTTCGATGGGGGGCAACGTCGCTCTGTATACCGCGGCCCTCGATCCCCGCGTGAAGGGCGTCGTGGCCATCAGTGCGTTCACCCCCATGCGGACGGACACTCCCGCGCAGGGTGCCGGCGGCATCCAGCGGCTCTTTCGCGACAAGGACCTTCTGCCCAACCTCGGCGTTTATGAGGGCCACGAATCCAGCATTCCCTACGACTACGACGACCTGATCGCCGCGATTGCCCCGAGGCCGGTCTGCATCGTCTCTCCCGCGCTGGACCGCGAAACCAACCCCGCGGACGTGCACGCCGCCGTGGAACAGGCCAGGAAGATTTATACGTTCTACAACGCCGCCGACAACCTCACGGTTCAGGAGCCGTGGGATTACAGCCGGCTGCCCGACTCGATGCAGGACAAGGCGATCGGGTGGCTGAAGGCGCACACCAAATAATGACAAATGCCAAATGACAAATGATAAATAGGTTCGTTTCTCCAGCCGAAGGTCTTGCCATGAAACGCCGCTCACCCGTTAGCGTTCACAAATCAGCATGCGGCATTTTGCTCGCCCTCTCCTGCACCGCGGCTTTCGCCGACCCGGTCACACTCACGGAGGACGCGCAGGGATTCACGCTGAGCAACGGCACGATCACCGCGCGCATCGCGAAGCGTAACGGCGACCTGTCGTCGATGAAGTACAAGGGGACGGAGGTCCTCACCAACCAGTCTGGCCGCGCGGGGGGCTACTGGTCGCACGACGCCTCGCCCGCCCCGGGAGGCCCGCCGAACGTCTCCGCCGTCACCATCGACCCCAAGACCACTAACGGTGACCGCGGCGAAGTCTCGGTCAAAGCGATCTCCGGCGGCAAAAAGCTGGGCCATCCGGCGGGAGGCGCCGCCGACGGCGACTTCCCCGCCGACATCGAAATCCGCTACTCGCTGGGGAAGGACGACTCCGGGATCTACACCTACTGCATCTTCACCCACCTGCCGGAATATCCTGCCGGCTCGATCGGCGAGGCGCGCTACTGCGCCAAGCTCGCCGCCACGTTTGACTGGCTGTCCGTCGACGCCCAGCGCAACAAGTATTACCCGGAGGAACCCAAGGGGGAGGACAAGTACGTTTACACGGCGGTGCAATCGAAGAACCTCGCCTACGGCTGGTCGAGCACCAAGGACCACCTGGGGATGTGGATCGTCAACCCGACGATCGAGTATCTCTCGGGCGGGCCGACGAAGCCGGAGTTCATGTGCCACCGTGACACCACCGCGGTGGCGGCACCGTGCCTGTTGAATTATTGGCGTTCCAGCCACTACGGGGGGGCGGCCGTCGGCGTGGCGGAGGGAGAAAAGTGGACCAAGGTCATCGGGCCATTCATGCTGTATGTCAATTCCGGGGGCGACCACGACGTGCTGTGGAAAGACGCCCTCGCCAAAGCCGACACCGAAAAGAAAGCCTGGCCGTATGACTGGGTGAGCGGCGTCGATTATTCGCACAAGGACCAGCGCTCCACCGTTACCGGCTCCTTCAAAATCCAGGACCCCCTCGCGCCCCTCAATCTCCATTCCACCATCCCCACCCTGCACTACACCGTCGGCCTTGCCGCCCCCACCTATCCCATCGCCGGCGGCCCCAACGGCGGCCAACGCATGATTACCTGGCAGACCGACGCCAAGCACTACGAATTCTGCAACACCGTGGACGGCAACCCCGATGGGGCCGCGTTCACCATTCCCAATGTTCGTCCGGGCACGTACACCCTCTATGCCTTCGCCGACGGGATCCTCGGCGAATATTCCAAGGCCGACGTCACCATCCCCGAAGGCGGCAAGCCGGTGGACCTTGGCACGCTGGAATGGAAACCGGTTCGCCACGGCAAGCAGCTGTGGGACATCGGCCTGGCCAACCGCACCGCGACCGAGTTCGCGGGGGCCGACCACTACTTTGCCATGGACATCGGGCTGCAGTATCCCAAGCTGTTTCCCGACGATGTGTCCTATACGATCGGCAAGTCCGTCGCCGCGGAAGACTGGTTCTTTCAGCACATCCCGCACAACGTGGATCCGAACGCCCAGATCGTGCCCTTCTCGGGCATCCGCGGCCAGCCGGGCAAACCGACGCCCTACGCCATCCACTTCGACATGCCCGCCGCCCCGACCGGCAGGGCGACCCTGCGGCTGGCCATCTGCGGGACCGGCGCCCGCTCCATCGACGTCTAGGTCAATGGCGAGGAGGCCGGCAAAGTGGCACTCGGGCCGGGTGAGGGGGTAATCACGCGCCACCCGATCCAGGGGCTCTGGTATGAACGGGATTTCTCGTTTGATGCGTCGCTGATGAAACAGGGGGAGAACACGCTCACGCTGACTGTGCCCTCAGGCCCGATCACCAACGGCGTGATCTACGATTACCTGCGCCTCGAAATCGATGAAAACCCGGCCGCCGGCGCCGCGGTCCAATGATGTCGCCCGCCCGTTCCTTTGACTGAGGAAGACCCCATGACGTACCGATCCCGCAAGCCGCTGATCGCGGCCGCCGTTCTCGCGGCCGTCTCGGGCGCTCTCCAGATGGCCGCGGCGCAGACGAACGAGGCCCCCCCCGCAGCCGCCCCCGCCGCGGGTGCCGATGCGCTGCTGCAGGGCTTCGTGACGCCGCCCGAGGCCGCCAAGCCGCGGGTCTGGTGGCACTGGACCGCCGCCAACATCACCAAGGAGGGGATCACGAAGGATCTG
>CALCHA010000079.1 GCA_937901265.1 uncultured Phycisphaerales bacterium | reverse complement strand
CACCAATATCCCCGCCGCGGCACAGGCCTTCCTCGGCCGACCCACCGCCGGCATCGGCAATGCCTTCGTCTCCATCCTCGTCGGAAAAATGACCCCGCCGCTCCTCCCTCATGATGGCTCCGGTCAGCTCCCCGCCACCCCGGCCGACAGCAGCCTCATCCCCAAGGTTCTCACCGATCAATTCACCGCCCTCCAGACCAACATCTCCGGCCTCACCGTCGAGCTCTCCATGGTCGCCAAAGACCTTCACGGCCTCCTCGCCTACAGCCCGCCCGACGACGCCGCCCTCACCCAGCCCGGCAACGGCACCAACCCCGCCGCCCCACGCCCGACGGAAAATATCTCCACCATCGTCATCCGCCTCAACCGCACGGTCGCTTCCATCCAGCGACTCCTCGACGATCCCGCGCTCCAGTCCAACATCCGCACCATCGTCCAGAACCTTTCGGAAGCCTCCGCGCAGCTCAAAGTCACCCTCAACAACGTCAATGCCACCCTCGCCGCCGCCAACGTGACCGTCGGCTCCTTCAACCAGGCCGCCACCCGCGCCTCGACCACCCTCGACACCACCCAGGTCCAGATCGTCAAAGTCTCTGAAAAGCTCGTCGATGTCCTCGACGCGGTGAACACCATGACCCGTGAAATCACCCAGGGCAAAGGCACCGCCGGCAAACTCATCTCCGATGATCGCCTTTACGAAGGCCTCATCGACCTTTCCACCAGCCTCAAATCCACCGTCAACGACCTCGACTTCCTCCTCAAAAAATGGAAGGACGAAGGAGTCAACTTCAACCTCAAATGAGCGCCACCGTCCCTACCGGCCAGCAATCCGAATCCGACGTCCTCGACGTCCGCGCCGACGTCTGGCAAAAACGCCCCCTCCTCCGTGACATCTACAACCGCTACTTCGCCGAAATGCTCTCCCTCCTCGCCACCCCCGAAAACGCCCACGGCCAGTTCGGCCTCATCCTCGAACTCGGCGGCGGCTCGGGCAACTTCAAAGAATTCTTCGAATCCCGCCCTCCTTCTCACTCCTCACTTCTGACTTCTCACTTCTCCGCCAACCCCGGCACCCTCATCGCCTCCGACGTCGTCCCCACCCGCCACTGCCACCTTGCCGCCGACGCCATGGCCCTCCCCTTCCCCGACAACTCCCTCGACAACATCCTCATGCAGGACGTCCTGCACCACATCCCCTTCCCCCTGCAGTTCCTCGCCGAGGCCCAGCGCACCCTCCGTCCCGGCGGCCGCATCATCATGACCGAGCCCTACATCTCCCCCGCCTCGCGCCTCATCTTCAAATTCGCCCATCCTGAACCCGTCGTCCCCTCCGCCAGCATCTTTTCCGACGATGCCGCCCCCGACCCCTCCCCGCTGCGCGGCAGCGGCGCGTTCGCTTCCAATCAGGCCACGCCCACCCGTCTTTTCTACAAGGACCTGGCCAAATTCCGCCGACGCTTCCCGCAGCTCCAGCTCCTCACCCGTCGCCGCCGCTCGCTGCTGGTCTACCCTCTCTCCGGCGGATTTTCCGGCCCGCAGCTCATCCCCGCGCCGCTGCGAAAACTCGCCTGGGCATGTGAATCGCTTCTGCGACCCCTCGCCCCGCTCATGGCCTTCCGCCTCGTGATCGCCCTGCAAAAGCTCCCGCCGCCGCCATGATGCCCCTCCTTTTTCCATCGCTTGCGACTCCTTACCGCCTGCCGTCGCGGACTCTCCGGCGTCGCTGATCTCACGACTTTCCGCACGTCCCCGGCGCCGGTCATTTCCCTTACCGGCGAAAATCCGATGAAATGCATCCGGCTTCCATGTCAGCCAACCCATCATGCACTTTGAATCGAGCATCTGATGCCACAAGCGAAAGCGGTAGTCGCGGCAGGAGGGGCCCTTCCCCCAGCGGCCGGTCCGCTCGCCAGAGCCCTTCGCTGGCTCAAAATTCACACCGGTCACGTCGTGACCCTCAGCCTGCTCGTCGGCGTCGTCGCCGGCCTCGGCGCTGTCCTCTTCTCCCTCATGCTCGACTGGGTCGACGCCATCTTCATGGTCCACGGGGCCGGTTACGTCATGCCCAAGCCCGGTGCCGAGGGCGGCACTTCCCTGCTCCAGCCGCCGCTGCACCGCTGGTTTCTCTTTCTCGCCCCGGCCATCGGCGGACTCCTCTCCGGCATCCTCATCTACACCTTCGCCCCCGAAGCCGAGGGCCACGGCACCGATTCGGTCATCGACTCCTTCCACCGCCACAAGGGCGTCATCCGCGGACGCGTCCCCTTCATCAAAACCATCGCCTCGGTCCTCACCATCGGCACCGGCGGCTCCGCCGGCCGCGAAGGTCCCATCGGCCAGATCGGTGCCGGCTTCGCCTCCGCCCTCGCCGGCTTTTTGAAAACCCGCGACCGCGACCGCCGCCTCCTCGTCCTCGCAGGCGCCGGCGCCGGCATCGGGGCCATCTTCCGCGCCCCCCTCGGCGGCGCCCTCTTCGCCGTGGAGGTCCTCTATCGCGAGGCTGACTTTGAATCCGCCGCCATCGTCCCCGCCTTCGTCGCCGCCATCGTCGCCTACTCCGTCTATTGCTCGATCACCGGCGTCTGGGGGCCGATCTTTACCATCCCCTTCCTCGAATTTCTCAAGCCCGTCGAGCTGCTCTTTTTTGTCCTCCTCGGTTTCGCCTGCGTCATCGCGGGCATGCTTTACGTCAAATCTTTTTACGCCATCCGCGACTTCTTCCGCCGTCTGAAAATCCCCAACCACGTCAAACCCGCCATCGGCGGCCTCGTCGTCGGGGCGCTGGGCTTCTGCGCACCGGAAATCCTCGGCATGGGTTACGGCTGGGGCCAACTCGCCATCGACGGAAAACTCGCTTTCTCCACCGCCATCATCCTCCTCTCCCTCAAAACCATCGCCACCGGATTCACCATCGGCTCCGGTGGCTCCGGCGGCGTCTTCGCCCCCTCCATGCTCATCGGCGGCATGCTCGGCTACGTCATGGGCATCGGCTTCCATGCCCTGGCTCCCTCCATCGCCACCCAACCCGCCGCCTTCGTCCTCGTGGGCATGGCCGGCTTCTTCGCCGGTGCCGCCAAAACCCCCGTCTCCTCCCTCGTCATGGTCTCCGAAATGTCCGGCGGCTACGGCCTGCTGGTGCCCCTCATGCTCACCAACGCCATCTCCTTTCTCTTCACCCCGCGCTCCCTCTCCATCTATGAAAAACAGGTCAACACCCGCGCCGAATCCGGGGCCCACGACCGCGAGTTCTTCTACGACATCCTCGACCGCATCCGCGTCGATGAGTGCGTCACCAAAAGCGACAAGATCGTCACCTTCGCACGCAACACCCCCCTCGCCGACCTCATTCACCTTGTCTCCTCCATCAACCAGCCCCTCTTCCCCGTCCTTAACCCCGATGACACCGTCTATGGCGTCATCGAACTCGATGACGTCCGCATCCTCATGGACACCCATGCCCTCACCCCCGGCCTCGTCGTCGCGGAGGATCTCTGCTTCCGCGATTTTCGCGTCATCACCCCCGAGGAAACGCTCGCGGTGGCGCTGCAGAAGCTGCGTAAAACACGCCTCGAAGCCATCCCCATCGTTGCCTCCAACGACACCCACCTCCTCTGGGGAATCATCAGCCGCGGCGATATCGGCAACGCCTACCACGACTACCTCTACCGCGACGACCGCGCCGCCAAGGGCTGACCGCCAGCACGCCCGCCGCCTCGCCTTTGACCCCCGGCCGCGCCGTTTGTTACGATGGTTGCATGACCACCATCCACGAGATCGAACAGGCCATTAACCTCCTCGCACCCGAAGATTTCTGCGCGCTACGCAATTGGATCGCCCAGCGCGACGCCCAGCTTTGGGACCAGCAATGGGAGTCCGATGTCCGCGCCGGCCGACTCGATGCCCTCGCCCGCGAAGCCCTCGACGAGCTGCATCGCGGCCAGTGCTATAACCGCCTCATCCACTAAACCCCCGACGAGCCCTCACTCCCGCGCCGAGGCGGTGGCGGCCTGTGTGGCGGCTCCAGCGGTCGCGGTCATCGGCTCGATCGCATGGGGCCCCCGTGCCCCCTCCCCGATCACCGCTTCGATCGCGATCCGCGCCAGGGTCCGCTTCACCCGCTCATGTTCCGTGGAGCCATCCTTCAGGTAGGCCCGGTAGTACCCCAGTGCCGCCCACAGCGTTCGCTGCTTCATCACCCCATCATCCAGACCCATCGCCACGCCCTTGAGCATCTCCGCTGCCGTGAACCCCTCGGCCGGATCGCGTTCAGCGGCGGCAAGCGCCCCGGCCAACTGGGCCATGGGACTTCCGGGCTTGCGCGCCGGCAAATTCGCCACCAGGTCGGGTCGCCCCTTCACATAGCGCCCGTACAGGTAGATGGCCATCAGTGCGCCATCGTCGCCCTTGACCGCCCGGTCATATTTCGTCGCCAGATCGGCCATGAGGCCCGCCGTCTGTTTCACCTGCGCACGCACCTGCGAGATTTGCGCCTGGACCCGCTTGTCGCTCCGCAACCACCCCTCGTGATACCCGATCTGACGCACCATCCCCTCCGCCGCCTCCACCTGGTCCGCATCGAGCAGCAGCAACGCCAACTGCATGTTCGCCCGCGCCGCGATCCCCGAATAGCGAATCCGGTCCGGCTTGGGCGTCACCGCCAGCTTCGACATGATATTCGTCATCGCCCACAACCCCGCCACCTGCAGCGGCTCGTGAATGTCCATCACCCCCTGATACCCCATCACCGCCCGATTCGCGGTCGGAAAGCCATCCCGATTCCGGTAGCACACCGCCACCGCCCGCAGATACAGCAACCGCGCCAGACCCTGCCGCCCCGCCGTGCCCAGCTTGGCCTCCCCATCCGCCGCCGCGATCAGGCGTCCCGCGAACGCCGCCACGCCGGAACTTTTCTGGCGTGTCACGTTGTCCGCCTCTTCCCCAAACATCTGGCGATAGGCCGACCACTGCGCCCCGGTGTACAGCGGGTCGAAGCCGGCCGGAGCCACCATGGGGATCTTCTGTATCAGCGAGAGCTCGGGCAGCAGCGCGTCAGCGCCGACCTGGACCGGCAAGAGCGGATTCCGCAGGCCGGCGGGGACGACCGGCGGCTTCCCGGGCTCCACCTTCTTGGCCGATTTGACACTGGCCCCAAACAGGGCACTCACGCCGAGCAGCATGCCCACCGTCGCCGCCCAGACCCGCATCCGTGCCGTCGTCATCGCTCACCATTTCCTACAATCACTCGCGCATCCCACTCTATCGTCCAAACCCCGGCGGCAACAACATTATCAGACGCATTGCCCGGTGCGATTCTGGATTTGAGCGGGGCATGGGGCAGGGGATCGTTGGACGAATGGTCATGGTGAAATTTCCCCCACCGTCGATGATCGCGATGGCGCACGGCAATCGCTGGAGGAGAAAACGGCGGGGGATGGGGAAAAGTTCCCGCAAAGTTCGGGGATTTTTCGGGGGGCGGGCGCCGGTGGGTTTTTGATCGATGGGGGGATCGCCGTTTTCGCCGATGGCTCTGGGGCGGGTTGTTTCGTCCCCTTGTAGAATCCCCTCGTGCGACGTCTTCCGCTCATTCTCATAGCGGGGCTCCTTTGCCTGCTGCCGCCGGCGGTCTACTTCGGCCTGCGGGCTTCGGACGGACCGATCGCTGCGCGCATTGCGGCGTTTCCCTTCGCCATGGCGGCGCTCGCGGCGGGTGTTCTTTTGGCGGGGGCGCTGCTGGGTGCCATGGTTCCGACGCGGACGGGTAGATGGTCGATTCTTGCCGCGGCACTGATCTGCTGCGCGCCCGTCGCGATCTGCGCCACGTACCATGGCGAATATGAGGAAGAATTCCGCGTGGAGTCGCTCGCCTGGCAACTCGGGCGCATGCCGGCGGGCGCGCGCGTCGCCGCTCCGCAATACCGCGAACTGCTTCGACTCCGCGAGACCACGAAGGATTGGGAATGCCGTGTCAACATCAGCGGCAAATTCACGACGCTCCAGCTTCCAGCACCCGCAGATTCGCCCGCGCAATCACAACCGTTTCGCGATGGGCGCTAGTCGGATTCGCCGAGCATCCGGACGTCCAAATCCTCGAGCTCTTCCACGCTTTTCCCGGCGATGCCCTGGACCTCGCCGAACAGGCCGACGGTCGCGGTCATCATTTTGTGTATCTGCGTTTCGCGTTTGGCCCACTGTTTGGTGAGGACTCGTTTCTCATCGTTGAGGTCCTTTTCCATGCCGCGGAACGCCTCGACCATGGCGCCGACGCGCGCTTTGAACCGGGGACCGGTGATGTACTCGTAGATCATGCCCATTTTCGTTTCCAGGCCCGCCTGCGATTGCCGCGCGCAGCTGACCTCGATGATCATCTGCCGGAGCGACGTGGCCAGCGGGAGCACCACGCGTGGATGCACGACCCAGACCTGGTCGATGTGGTCAAAATGTTCCACGTCCTTGGGCAGGACGGCGCTCACGAGGATGCAGACTTCAGCCTTTGCTCGGCGCTGGTCGTCGCGCAGTTTGGGCAGCCAGCCATCGCTCCAGTGCTTCGTGCGTTTGCTTTCCCACAGAATCGCGCCGCAACTTACGCCGGTGGGCAGGACCACGCGTTGCAGGATGTCCGCACCCAATTCCCCTTTTGCAACGGGCTCGATCACATCGTGCGGAAAGCGGCTGCGCAGGAGTTCCTCGAGCTGCATCTCGAGAGCCTCGCCCTGGGTCTGTTGCGAGCCCTGCTCCATCTTTCGCTTCATCTCCTCCACCGTTTTGTGCAGCGAGGTGAGCTGCAGGTCCTTCTCCACCAGCTTGAGGCTCAAGCCTTCCTCCGCCTCCTTTTTTCCTCTTTCGCGTTCCACCGCAACCATGGCGCTGACGCGCTTTTGCACCGTCAATTCCATCTCGCGTCGCGCATCTTCGAGCTCCCGCTCTTTGGCCAGGAGCGCTGCCTGGGCCTGCTGCGCCTCAGCGAGTTTGGCCTCCTGCGCCTTCATGCGGGTTTGCACGTCCGTCAGCTCCCGTGCTTTTTGTTCCATTTCCGAACTGAGCGCCTCCCGCGCTTTGCGCCCCTCCTCCGCGATCAGCTTCACCCGTTCACCGGCCATCGCGGTCCGCAGCTTTTCCTTTTCGGCCGCCACCTCGGCCGCAAGCTTCTCCGCGAGGCGCGCCCCCTCGGCCCTCACCCGGGCCGCTTCCGCAGCGACGGCCTCCTCGCGCTTGCGCACCCCCGCCTCAACAGCCGCCGCCTTCGCCGCAAACTCCGCCCGCACTGCCGCCACCATGGGGGCCGCCAGACTCTCGGTGAGGCGAACCTCTCCGCCACACTTCGGACACACGACTGTCGGTTCGGTCATCATGGGGTCCCTTTCCAGCATCGGATTTACTTCACCCATCTTTTAACCCGTAAGTGCAAAATTGGCGACGGCCTTTCGGGAAAACGCGGGGAGATGGCGGGAGGGACGGCGAGTCCGCGCCGGCCGTGACGCACACCTCGCCTCTCGCGGACTCACCTCCTGCGGCGAAAAACGGTATGATCGCCCCGCTTCGGCGCATGGTCGCAAGGTTGCGGCTGGCCGAGTGTACGCTTCGACGGAATCTCGCCATGAAAATCCTCCTCGTTGGCTCGGGTGGTCGGGAACATGCCTTGGCCTGGAAAATCCGGCAGTCCCCCCTCTGCGACCAACTCTACATCGCGCCCGGCAACCCCGGGATGCGGCCGCTGGGACACCTTCTTGATATTGCTCCGACGGACCTTATCGGCATCGTTCACGCGGCCAAGGACCTGGGCGTCGGGCTTGTGGTTGTGGGGCCCGAGGATCCGCTCGCGCTGGGGCTGGTGGATGCGCTAAAGGATGCCGGTATCCCCGCCTTTGGGCCGACCAAGGCCGGCGCCGCGCTGGAGGCCGACAAAGCCTTCTCCAAAAAGATGATGCGCGACGCCGCCATCCCCACCGCCGAGGGCCGGGCGTTCACTACGCTCAGGTCGGCGATCGGCTTCATCGAGACCCGCACCGAGCCGCTGGTCGTCAAAGCGGCCGGTCTGGCCCGCGGCAAAGGCGTCATCGTCTGTCGCGATCCCGTGGAAGCACTCGACGTCGTCCGCGACATCATGGAAAAGAAAATCTTCGGCGACGCCGGCAAAACCGTGGTGATCGAGGAACGGCTCGAAGGTGCGGAAATCTCCCTTCTCGCCTTCGTCGACGGTGCCAACGCCTACCTCATGGAAGCCGCCCAGGACCACAAACGCATCGGCGAGGGCGACACCGGCCCGAACACCGGGGGCATGGGGGCCTTCTCGCCCGCGCCCCTGCTGACCGACACCCTCATCGAAAAGGTGCAACGCGAGATCATCGTGCCCCTCATGGACTCCCTGCGGCGCAACGAAATCGATTACCGCGGCGTGCTCTACACCGGGCTCATGCTGACCGCCGGAGGCCCCAAAGTCCTCGAATTCAACGCACGCTTCGGCGATCCCGAATGCCAGCCGCTCATGATGCGCCTGCAAAGCGACCTCGTCGAAGTCATGCTGGCAACCGTCGAGGGACGCCTCGATGAGATCACCCTGCGCTGGGACCCGCGCCCCGCCCTCTGCGTCGTGCTCGCCAGCGAAGGCTACGGCTGGAAGCCCGATGCGCAGGTCACCCGCGGCGTCGAAATCACCGGCCTCGACGATGCGGCGACCATCGACGGCGTGCAGATTTTTCATGCCGGAACGGCGCTGGCCGACGGCAAGCTTGTCACCAGCGGCGGCCGCGTGCTCGGCGTGACGGCCATCGGAGATACCCTCGACGACGCCCGGCAACGCGCCCAGGACGCCATCGCAAAGATCCATTTCGCCGGGATGCAATGGCGTAAGGATATCGGCATGAAAAGCGGCCGCGCCGGCAAAGCGGAGCCCCCTCAGAGAGGCAACACCATCTCCTGATACGTCGGCAGAAACCCCGCTTTTTCGAATGCCGCGCGCCCGGTGGGATTCTGCGCTGCCACCATCAGACGCAGCTGATTGACCCCCTGCCCGCGCGCCCACACCGCCGCATCCGCGAGGAGCCGCTGGGCGATGCCGCGCCGTCGGTGCGTCTCGCGCACCGCCATGTCCTGCACCAACGCATATTCCCCGTAGGTGTATATCGGAATTTCTTTTTCAATCGTCGCCAGCAGCGCCCCGACCACCGGCTCGGCGGAGGTGCCCACTTCCCGCGCCACCGCAATCAGCATCCGCGCATCGGCGAGGCGCCGCGACAGCCAGTGCGCATAGCCCTCGCGCAACCCCTCCCGCCGCTGCCATCGCAGCGGCCAATAGGCCTCATGCTGCGCTTCAACCAGCATGCACAAATCGACGACCGCCGGGATGTCCGCCTCGGTGGCGCGGGCGTAGAGGATGGAAGCATCATGGGTCATGGCGGGGGATTATACCCTCGGGCCCTGCTAGAGTATGGGTGAGGAGCCACCGCATGACCGACCGCACCGCTATTGCCCAGCGACCCAATACCCAGGCCCCCGCCGTGCGGCCGCAGGGTCGTCCACGCGGCTCCGCCGCCTGGGCGGTTGCCGCGGTCTTCATCGTCGGAATGCTCCTCGCGGGGATCCCCTTTGTGGTCCTGGCGATCACCTGGGGGCGGAGCATTGCCACCGGCCCCGCACGCATCGGCGGGGCGCTCACGCAGATGGCCGCTGACGCGCTGCGCCCGCAGGTTTCGATTCGCACCATCGCCGTCAGCGGAATCGAAGACCTCCAGCGCCAGCAGAAGCTCGTCGTCCTGACACCGGTGGTCAGCGCGGACATCACGCGGCAGGAGGGGGGCTCCAGCTGGGGCATGTACTGGGGAACCAACGTGGCGCGCGTCGTCGTCAAAAATGCCCGCACGCAGTATGCCATCGACCTCTCGCAGGAGGGCACGGCGGATTACCGGTACGATGAAGCCGCCAAGACCCTGACGCTCTACGTGCCACGCCCCCGACTCGACACGCAGATGGTTTCCATCGACCCGGCGCAAATTGAGACCGTCGATCTGCGCGGCGGGTGGGCGCGCTGGGACAAGCAGGAAACCAAAGATCACGCCATCGCCGAACTCAAGCCCGCGATCATCGTTCAGGCGACCAAGCCTTTCATCCGCAAGCAGGCCGAAGAGGCGGGGATGGAAGCGATGCGGACGCTCGTGGCCCCCATGATCCAGGCGCTCAAGCCCGAAGGCGTGACGGTGGAAGTGCGTTACCGCGACTGAGGCTGGCGAGGACTGGGGCGGGCGGTCAATGGGGCATCGTGGCCAATTGGGCGGAGACCTTGTACGCCACGACCAGCACGACGGCGAGGGCGGCGGCGGACATGAAAAACGCGCCGGCGATCATCCACCCGTTGCGGTGGCGTGACTTCTCGATCCATTCCTGCATCTGCATCGCGGCCGAGGCGTAAGAATCGCGCACCTGCTGCAGCGCATCGACCGCGTGCTGGTTGGCCAGCTGCAGCCGGTCGATCATCATCGAAAAGCGGTTGAACGACTCGACCAGCTGGCGATCGATTTCGTTGCCCATCTCGATTTGTTCGCGGATGTTCGTGAGCGTCTCCGCGTGATCTTTGCGTGCCGGCCCCAGCGCCGCGGCCACGCCCGAGACTTTCCGCTGCTGGTCGGCGTGCAGGGAGAGTCGCTCGTTGATCATTTTGAGCATGTCGGCCTGCATGCGGCTGGCCTGCGGCAAGGCTTCGGCGGCGGCGGGGAGCGTGGAGAGGCGTGTGAGCAGTTCGTCCTGCCGCCGCGCCTGGCCATCGAGCGCCGAGCGGAGTTCCTGCACGGTCTGCAGCAGCGAGTCGTAGGACTGCTGAATCTTGTAGGTTCCCGCCGGGTTCACCGAGCCGGGCACCGGCGCAGCGCCGCCCGCTCCCATGGGACCGACCTTGCCCAGCACCCCCTCGGGACCCTCGGCGGTGGGATTGGCGGGGTCATACGCCTCGTAGTCCACCAAGGTGGGCTCGGGCCCCCGAATCCATTCGCGCACGCGTTCGACCAAACCCATAACACTCCTCACAACGGCAACAGGCCAAGCGGGAGAATTATAACAACTTCCCTCGGCAGCGTTTGGCGCGGAGTTTAGCGGCGTTGCAACGCAACGCATTTTTCTTCGATTTCGCACCAAAAGCGTTGCGTTGCAACGCCGCTAAACTAAACTCTCAAACACGCATGGTCCTCGCCTACCACGTCATCTTCACCGCCTACGGCTTCTGGCTCCCCAACGACCCCCGAGGCTCCTGGTCCGATACCATTCGCTCGTGGGAACTCCTTCGCTTCGGCCCCGCGACAAAAACCACCACCCGCGCCTCCGTCGCCGCTACCTCGCATGACCACGCCGCCCGCCGCGCCGCCAAACAGACCCTTAAGTACAACCCTGTCTCTTTCACCGACTCCCAAATCCACGCCATCGCCGACGGCTTCGTCTCCGCCATCGCCCGTTCCAAATTCACTCTCCACGCCTGCTCGATCCTCCCCACCCACGTTCACCTCGTCCTCGACCGTCCCCGCTACGAAGTGGAAAAAGCCCGCAACCAGCTCAAAGGCCAAGCCTCCAAAGCACTGCTCCAAAAAAAGCTCCACCCCTTCCCCGACATCATCCAACGCAACAATCAACCCCACTCGCCATGGGCCGACGAAGGCTGGGACGTCTACCTCAACACCCCCGCCGACATCACCCGCGCTATCAGGTACGTCCAAAACAACCCCCTCAAAGAACACCGCCCCGCCCAACCCTGGTCCTTTCTCACCCCCTACCCCATTGCCCCCGCACCCCTCACCACAAACGTTTAGCGGCGCGTCGAAACCATCCTCAAGGCCCCTTGCTCCCGTTGCTATTTCACCCCCTAACTTTTACACTGCCCCGCTTCGCTTTCTCCGGGAAATCTCCATGGGAATCATCGTCCAGAAGTTCGGCGGCACCTCCGTCGCCACCCCGGAACGCATCCACAAGGCTGCGCAGAAGATCATCGCGGCCAAGAAGGCGGGCAACCAGGTGGTGGTCGTCGTCTCGGCGATGGGGCACACCACCGATGAGCTGGTGGAGCTGGCCAACAAGGTCTGGGGCGATTCGCCCGGCCAGCCGCCGAAGCGGGAGATGGATCAGTTGCTGGCGACGGGGGAGCAGGTGACGATTGCGTTGCTTGCGATGGCGTTGCATGCGCAGGGACACGAGGCGATTTCGTTTACCGGGGGGCAGATCGGGTTGATCACCGATGAGAATTTTTCCAAGGCGCGGGTGAAGGAAATTGCCCACGAGAAGATCATCAAGGAATTGGATGCCGGGAAAATTGTGATCGTCGCGGGGTTCCAGGGCATCACGGCCGGCGGGGATGTAACGACGCTGGGGCGTGGAGGCTCGAATGCCACGCTGGTGGCGATCGGGGCGGTGCTGCATGCGGATGTGTGTGAGAATTACACGGATGTGGCGGGGATTTTCACGGCCGACCCGCGGGTGGTGCCTGATGCCCGGCTGATCCGGGAAATCAGCTATGACGAAATGATGGAACTATCGAGTGTCGGCGCGAGTGTGCTGCAGACACGTGCCGTCGAATTTGCCAAAAAGTACAATGTCACCATTCACGTCCGCAGCTCGCAGACTGACGAGCCGGGGACGTTGATCGTCGCGGAGACACCGGCCATGGAACACATCGTTGTCAGCGGTTGCGCCCTGAAGAAGGATTTGACGCGGGTCACGCTCAAGGCGATTCCGGATCGGCCGGGGGTGGTGGCGCAGATTTTCAGTGCCGTGGGGGCGGCGAACGTGGTGGTGGATGACATCATCCAGACGGTGACGCCGGAGGGGGCGAACATCAGCTTCACGGTGGAGCATGGGGATGTTGCGGATTTGAAGGTGGTGGTGGAGCAGCAGGTGAAGGAGATCGGCGGGGGCACGGCGGTGTTCGACACGAACCTGGCCAAGGTGTCGGTGGTGGGCGTGGGCATGAAGCAATCGACGGGCGTGGCGGCGAAGATGTTCGGGGCGTTGGCGCGCGAGAAGGTAAACATTCAGAACATTTCGACGAGTGAAATACGCATCAGCTGCATCATCGCCAAGAGCGACGCGGACAAGGCGCTGCGGGCGGTGCATGGGGCGTTTGAGTTGGGTGAGAAGTGAGAAGTGAGAAGTGAGGGACTGCGATGCCCTGGCGTCGGGGATGGGCGGGCATGTGCGGGTTCAGGAGCGGCGGGGGTCGAGGGCGTCGCGGATGCCGTCGCCGAGGAAGTTGAGGGCGAGGAGGGAGGCGGCGAGGCTGAGGCAGGGCCAGGTGATGAGCCACCAGCGGGTGTAGATGGGGTTGAGGGCGTCGATGCCATCGGAGGCGAGGTTGCCCCAGGAGGGGAGGGGTTGTTGGATACCGAGGCCGAGGAAGGAGAGGAAGGATTCGGCGAGGATGGCGTTGGGGATGGTGAGGGTGCCGTAGACGATGATGGTGCCCAGGAGGTTGGGGAGGATGTGGCGGGCGAGGATGCGGTGTGGGGGAAGACCGAGGGCGCGGGCGGCTTCGACGAAGGGCTGATCGCGGAGGGAGAGGACCTGGCCGCGGATGACGCGAGCCATGGTGAGCCAGGAGACGGCACCGATGCCGATGAGAAGGATGAGGATGTTGGCGGAGGTGGCGGCGGCGGGGGGGTCGAGCCAGCGGGGGTGACCGGCGGGGTCTGGGTGGAGGAGGAGGAGTTTCAGGGGGCCGACGAGAACGACGCGCATGAGGATGACGAGGAGGATGTAGGGCAGGCCATAGAGGACGTCGACGAGGCGCATGAGGAGTGCATCGGTGCGGCCACCGACGTAACCGGCGAGGAGGCCGACGGAGGCCCCGATGCCGATGGCGATGAGGGCGGAGGCGATACCGATGAGGAGGGAGATGGCCCCACCGAGGAGGAAGCGGGCGGCGAGGTTTCGGGAGAGGGCGTCGGTGCCCATGGGAAAGTGGAGGGAGGGGGCTTGCTTGACGTGGGCGAGGAGGAGTTGGTCGTTGTAGGCGTGGGTGGTCCAGGGGAGGGAGAGGGCGCAGGCGAGGGTG
>CALCHA010000078.1 GCA_937901265.1 uncultured Phycisphaerales bacterium | reverse complement strand
CACCGTACGGCCACGGTGCGCAACGTGCCCCGGCACATCGCTCGGGACCTGCTGCTGTGTGGCAAGCGGGTGCAGGAGGATGAGGGACTGGTGGTGCCGCACCCGCGTCTGCAGGAGCGTGGGTTCGTGCTGGAACCTCTGGCGCAGATCGCCGGTGACGTGATCCATCCGGTGCTGGGCAGGCGGATCGACGAATTGTGGCAGCGGCTGCGCGACGGCACGGCGGGCACTACCCAACAGACGTGAGGACAGCGGTGGATGTGATTCACACGGTGGCGGAATTCCGGCAATGGCGGGCAGGGGTGCGCGGGGTGGTCGCCTTTGCACCGACGATGGGGGCGTTGCACGAGGGGCACGCGTCGCTGATCCGGCAGGCGGCCGCGATGGCGGAAAACGACGGGGCCGCGGTCAGTTCCATCTTTGTGAACCCGACGCAGTTCGGGCCGGGGGAAGACTTCACGAAATACCCGCGCACGCTGGAGGCGGACCTGCGGGTGCTGCAGAGCGCCGGATGCCGGGCGGTATTCGTGCCCGCGGCGGCGGAGATGTATGGTGGCGAACGCGACAGCATCGGCCAGGAGGCGGGCTTTACGGTGGATCCGGGGGCGATGGGGCGGGTGCTGGAGGGGGCGATTCGGCCGGGACATTTCCGGGGGGTCTGCACCGTGGTGCTGAAGCTGCTGAACGTCGTGCAGCCGACGCGACTGCTGTTGGGGCAGAAGGATTACCAGCAGCAGGCGATCGTGCGCGGGATGGTGGCGGCGCTGAATGTGCCGACGGAAGTGGTGACATGCCCGACCGTGCGCGAGGAGGACGGCCTGGCGATGAGCAGCCGCAACCGGTACTTGTCCGCCGACGAGCGAGGCCGTGCCATCGGCTTGTGGGAGGCCTTGAACTGGGCCGCCGGGGCATACCGGGCGGGAGAGCGGGAAGGCGGGGCATTGGCGACGGGGATGCGCGAGCGGATGGAGCGGCGGGGAATTGCGGTGCAGTACGCCGTGGTGGCCGACGCGCGGACGCTGGAGCTCTTCGCGGGGCCCGTGCAAGGCTCTGCCGTGGCGCTGGTCGCGGGCAAGGTGGGGGCGACGCGGTTGATCGACAACCTCCTCTTCGACTAAGAGTGTGTGACAGTTCGGGATTGCGGAAGTAAGCTTTGGGTCGAAAGTAAGCGGGGTGGGGCGGCGACGTTATGGACAGGAACAGCGGGCCCAGCGGAATGGAGCATGCATGAGGCGAGTTTTGGCGTTGGTGTGTGCGGCGGGATCGCTCGCGGGGTGCATGGCGCAGGAAAAGCCCAAGGCGACGGCGAACCCGGCGCGGGTCACCGGGCTGGTGGTGCCCACGCGGATGGATCCGCGGAAAATTGCGATCGGCCCCAACGCATCGGTGAAGTACGCCATCGGCGTGGTGAGCCCGGCGGTGGTGCGGCTGGATGTGGTCACCGAAGATTACCTGCAGGGGCAGGCACGCAGCAGTCGCGCGATCGGCAGCGGCGTCATCATCGACGACCAGGGGCACATTCTCACGAACTTCCACGTCGCCGGGCGCGCGCGGCGGATTGATGTGACGCTCTCTAACCAGGAACACGTGCGCGGGAAACTCATTGGTTCCGACCACTGGACCGACCTGGCGCTGGTGCAGGTGGACCTCGACGAAATGAAACGCCGCGGGCTGACCTTCTCTTTCGCCCCGATGGGCAAGAGCGCTGAAGTCGAACTTGGCGAGCCAGTGATGGCGGTCGGAACGCCCTATGGTCTCTCGCGAACGATCACGGCGGGAATCGTGAGCAACACGGACCGCTTCTTTGACGAAACCACCATCGAGGGCTATGAGACGGGGTGGTTCAACAACTGGATCCAGACCGATGCGGCGATCAACCCGGGCAACTCCGGGGGACCGCTGATCAACCTGCGCGGCGAAGTCATCGGGATCAACACGCGCGGCGTGAGCACGGGCAACAACCTGGGCTTCGCGATACCGATCGACACGGCCAAGGAGGTGGGGGCGGAACTACTGAAGCATGGGAAAGTGGCGCGGAGCTACGTGGGCATCACGCTGCAGCCGCTGCAGGATCTCGAAAAATACTACGATCTGCAGGGAAACCAGGGCGTGCTGGTGGCGAGCGTGGAGCAGGACTCCCCCGCCGCCAAAGCCGGCATTAAGGCGGAGGATATTCTGCTGGCGGTGGACGCGACGCCGGTGAACGTGCGTTTTCCCGAGCAGCTGGCCTATGTGCGAAAGCTGATGAGCGACTACCCGGTGGGCGGGAAGATGATGCTGACCGTGCGCCGCGGCGGCACGAGCAGCGCGACGACCGCAACGACGACCGCCCCGGCGAGCGCGCGGGCCTCGGACATCACCGTGACGCTGGCCACCGAGAAACTCGAGAGCGTCGTGACGGAAGAGGAGCCGATCCCGCAGTGGGGCCTGAGCGTGCGCGATCTCACCCGCGCCTACCTGCGGGAACAGCGCATTCCCTTTACCCAGGGGGTGCTGGTCACCGGCACGCGGCCGGGCAGCCCGGCGGAGCGGGCGCAGATCTCCAGCGGCGACATCATTCTCCGGGTGGGCAACAGGGTGGTGACGAGCACCGAAGAGCTGCAGGCGGCTGTCGCTGCCTGGGCCAAAAATCCCAAGGCGATCGAGGTGGATGTTCGCCGCGATCGCGGCGAGCTGATCCGGGTGGTCAAGCCCGAGGCACAGTGAGGGGCGGCGGGTGTCAGGTCACGGACGTTTTTGAATGGAGCGAGCGGCTATGCGAGTGTTACATCCGGTGTTGATGGGGGCGGTGGTGGCGGGAATGCTGGCCGGTGCGGCGCAGGGTGCCGTGGACCTCGACGCCAAGGCCAAGGAAGTGGTCAAGAGCATGGTGGTGGTGGAATACACCCTGCGCAACGAAAATGCGTCGCAGGAGGAATCGGGGCAGGGGCTGGTGATCGGCAAGGGCGGGGTGATTCTGATCGCCGGTTCGCTGATGCCGGAGAACATCCCCAAAGAATGGATCAAGGACATCAAGGTGCGCCTTCCCGGGAAAAACTTCGAGAGCGTGCCCGTAAAACTCCTCGGCCGCACGCAGGATCGGCTGTTCGCCTTCCTGAAGACGAACGAAACCATCGACGCCCCGGTCTTTGAGCCCGGGACCATGATGGATGCGAAGCTCGGGCAGGAGGTGTTCAGTCCCTCGATGGCCGGCAAGAATGGCGGATACGAAACCATGCTGGGCGTGTCGCGGGTGAAGGCGATTCTGCACCTCACCCACACCGTCATGGGAACCGGGTCGTTTGGTCTGACCCGCGGAACCTCGCCGGTCTATGACATGGAGAGTGGCCAGATGGTCGGCATCAGCATGCCCGCCGGGGGCGACAGCATGGTGCTTCGCGACGCGACCGGTGCGCGGCGGGTCGAGCTGATCGACGAGGATCAGACAAGCCTCTTCCTGCCGCAGGACGAAGTCTCCGATATTTTCAAAAATATTCCGACGGAGCCGTTCGAATCCAAGCGTTCGTGGCTGGCCGTCGACGAAGTCACGGGGCTGGAGGAGGACGTGCGTGAGGGCAAGGGAATCACCCAGCCCTCGGGGGTGATGATCGGGTCGGTGATTCCCGGCAAGGCGGCTTTTGTGGCGGGTCTTAAACCGCGGGACATTGTTCTGACCGTCGACGGCAAGCAGTTCAGCACCAGCCCGGTGCCGGAGCTCATGGTGACGCAGTTCATGCGGGTCCTCGACAAACACAAGCCGGGGGACAAGGTGACGCTGGGCGTGCTGCGCGATGGACAGAAAGTGGAAATTCCGGTGACTCTCGATGAGTTCCCGAAGCTGGGCTCCGATATGCCCTACGTCTTCTCGGCAAAAGTCGGAGTGGTGACGCGCGACCTGGTTTTCACGGACCTCTACGCCCGCCGCCTTCCAACGGACACCAAAGGGGTGGTCGTGGCCCTGGTGAAAAACGGTACGCCGGCTGCGTTGGGCACCACGCCGCTGCGTGCGGGCATGAGCGTCGTCGTGTCGATCGATGCGCGGGCGAGGCGCTTCGGTTCCTACCGCGTGTTCACGAATGGCGGTGAGAAGGCAACTGGCCTGGATCCCGTGACACACGCCAGGCGCATGGCCGAGGCCGGGGCGGGCGAGATTCTGATCACGTCGATTGCGCACGAGGGAACGAATCGGGGGTATGACCTCAAGCTCGTTCGCGCCATCGCCGATGTCGTGGACGGTCCAGTGATTGCCAACGGTGGCGCATCGAGCGTAGCCGACTTCGTCGCGGCGGGGCGTGGCGGGGGGGCGTGGGCCGTCGCGGCATCCAGCATGTTCGTCTTTCAGGGAAAGCATCGAGCGGTACT
>CALCHA010000077.1 GCA_937901265.1 uncultured Phycisphaerales bacterium | reverse complement strand
GGAAGGAATGCGGGATGGGAGACGCGGGGGCACCGGGGAGGGTGGAGGCGGCGATCACGGGGGCGCTGGCGCGGAGCTTCTGGTCCAGCCAGTTGATGCCCATGACCGGGAAGATCATCAGGGAGGAAGCGAAGATGATGGGCATGACGCCGGCGTGGTTCACACGCAGGGGGAGATACTGATTCTGGCCGCCATAGACGCGGCGACCGCGCATGTGCTTGGCCTGGGTAATCTTGATGCGGCGCTGCGCCTGGGTAAGCAGGATGGAACCGGCGACGACGAACACAAAACAGGCGATGAGGAAGAGGATTTTCCCGGGTCCCAGGACATTCGCGGCCCCATTGGCACGTACGGACGAGATGCCGGCGAGATAAATGATGGAGTCGGGCATGCGGGAAATGATGCCGGCGGTGATGATGAGGGAGACCCCATTTCCGATACCGTAAGCGTCGATTTGCTCACCGAGCCACATCAGGAAGCAGGAGCCGGCGGTGAGGACGACAATACTGGCCAGGACGAAGAGGGTGTGGTATTCGCCACGGGCGGAGAGGGTGAGGATGGAGGAATCGCCGGAGGCACCGGTGAGGCTGCTGACGTAAAAGGCGGCCTGAATGAAGCAGACGAAAACGGTGAGCTGGCGGGTCCAATCGTTGATTTTTCGGACGCCGGGCTCCCCCTCTTTTTTCAACTTTTCCAGGGCGGGAACGACGGTGCCCATGAGCTGGAGGATGATGGAAGCGGAAATGTAGGGCATGATGCCCAGGCCGAAGATGGTGGATTGCGACAGGCTGCCGCCGGAGAAGATGGAGAGGTAGTTGGAGATGAGGCCGAGGTTGCCGCCGGAGGCGGAGTTGGCACGTTCTGCGAGCTCATGGGCGTTGACGCCGGGGAGGGGAACGTGGAACCCGATGCGATAAACGATAAGCAGCGCGATCGTGAAAAAGAGCTTGTTGCGAAGCTCGGGCACGCGAAAGACGTTGAGGAGCTTGGTGAGCAAAGGACCCTCGGGAACGGGGGGCGTCGAAGCCAGGGGAAAGGGAACATTGTAGCGGGAGGAAGGCGGGAACCCAAACGAAAGGGGGCGTGAAAGGGAGGCGGAAAAGCAAAATCAGCGAAATGGCCACAGGGGCCATTTCGCTGAGGCGTTGGGTCGAACGAAAAGTTTACTTTTTGGTGCCCGCTTTGGCGGGTTTCTTGGGGTCGGCAGGCTTCTGGCTCTTGAAGCGGCCGTTCTTGGGATTGACCTTGTTCTTGTTGCGGTCAAGTTCCAGGGTTTGGATGGTGCCGCCAGCCTTGGCGATTTTGTCCGCGGCCTGCTTGCTGAACTTGCCAGCGACGATGGAGAGCTTCTTGGTGAGCTCGCCGTTGCCGAGGACCTTGACCGGATGCTTTTCATCGCGGATGAGGCCTTTGGCGATCAGGGCGGAGGCATCGACGGTGGCGCCGTTGTCGAAGTGGGGTTCGAGGTCGCCGACGTTGATAATGCTGAAGCGTTGCGCGAAGTAGTTGTTGTTAAAGCCACGCTTGGGGATGCGGCGGAAGAGGGGCATGTTGCCACCCTCGGAGCCGACGTGGATTTCGCCGCCGGCGCGGGCACCCGAGCCCTTGGTACCGCGGGTCGATGTCTTGCCGTGGCCGGACGATTCGCCGCGACCAATGCGCTTGCGTTTCTTGTGCGGGCCCACCTGGGCAGTGATTTCGTGGATCATCATGGGAAGGTACTCCTGTCGGGGAAGAAGGGGGAACTCCGAATTCTCGTGGTGAATTCCGAATCCTGAAAGGGTTCTTCCCCTCGCTCTTTCGAACTAAACACTTGGCCCATCACGGTGACGGGCATGGGAACCGGGGAGGAAGGGGATGCTTAAATTTCGACGCCACGGTGCTCGGCGATGGTTTCCTTCGTGCGGAGCATCTGCAGAGCGGCGAGGGCGGCTTTGGAAAGGTTCTTCTTGTTGGTCGAACCGTAGGCCTTGGTGAGGATGTCGCGGATGCCGACGAGTTCGAGAACCGGACGGACATAGCGGCCGGCCTTGATGCCGGTACCGGGGCGGGCGGGGACGAGGCGAATCATGGAGGCACCGAACTTGCCGGTGACTTCATGCGGGATGGTCCCGTTGGTGAGGGCGACGTTGACCATCCGGCGACGAGCGTCCTTGGTGGCCTTTTCGACAGCAGCGGGCACTTCCTTGGCTTTGCCATAGCCGATGCCGATGTTGCCTTGCTTGTCGCCGGCAGCAACGAGGGCTTCGAAGGCGAAGTTTTTGCCGCCCTTGACGACCTTTGCGGAGCGGAAGACGCCAATGGTGGAGGATTCGATGCCGCGGTCTTCTTTATCGAAACGGTCACTCATGATTTTTCCAGTGGTCAGTGGTTAGTGGTCAGGTGTCAGACGATCAGCGGGGGTTGATTAGAACTTCAGGCCAGCTTCGCGGGCGGCGTCGGCGAGGGCCTTCACGCGGCCATGGTAACGGTAACCGTTGCGATCGAAAGCGACAAGCGAGATGCCCTTCTCGGCGGCCTTTGCGGCGATCGCCTTCCCGATGGCGGTGGCGGCGTTAACGTTGCCACCATGCTTCAGATCGCCCTTGGCGGCATCCACAGAGCTGGCGGAAGCGAGCGTCTTGCCAGCCTCATCGTCAATGATCTGCACGTAGATGTTCTTCACGCTGCGGAAGACGGTCAGACGCGGGCGTTCGGAGGTGCCGCGAACTGCACCCGACGTACGGGCCTTACGCTGCGTGCGGCGGGTGAGCTTGAGGGCGTTGATCGTGTGACTCATGGAAAGTTCCTTAATTCGCCCTGTTGAAGCCAGGGGTACTGATGAAATCAGAGGTTACTTGGCACCGGCACCAGCGAACTGCTTACCGGCCTTCTTCTTGACGACTTCGCCGACGTAGCGGACGCCCTTGCCCTTGTAGGGCTCGGGCTTGCGGAGTTTGCGAATTTCGGCGGCGAGCTGACCGACGACCTGCTTGTCGGCCCCAGTGATGTTGATGCGCGTGCCGTTGGCTTCAATTTTGACCGCGATGGCCTCGGGGATGGCGACCTTCATCTGGTTGGCATAGCCGAGATTCAGCAGGACAGTTCTGCCCTGGAGTTCGGCCTTGTAACCGACGCCCTGAATTTCCAGATCCTTGGCGTAGCCGACGCCGACGCCGATGATGTTGTTGGCAATGAGGGCGCGAGTCAGGCCATGGACGGCGCGGGAAAGCTTTTCATCGTCGATTCGCTCGACCACCACGGTGTTGCCTTCGAGGCGCACCTTGGCGGCCGGATGATGGGTGAGCGAAAGTTTGCCCTTGGGGCCTTCAAACGAAAGGGTGGCGCCATTGATGGCGACCTTGACACCCTTGGCGATTTCAACTGGCTTTTTACCGATGCGACTCATGTGTGGCTCCTTCAGTAACCGTCGGGTGACATCCGTTGTGCTGCGGCGAAAACGGGCCTTCCGGTGTGGGCGATTCGAGTTTCAGGTTTCGAATTTCAAGAAGCTGTCGTGTTTCTCTCGAAACGCGACACTTGAAGCTCGAAACTTCAGTTAGGCGACGGTGGCGAGAAGTTCGCCGCCGATGTTCTGCTGGCGTGCCTGGCGATCCGAAAGGACGCCCTTGCTGGTGGAGAGCACGGCAATGCCCAGGCCATGGATAACGCGGGGGAAATCCTTGACCGAGCGATAGACGCGGCAACCCGGCTTCGAGATGCGCTTGATCTCGCGGAGGACCTGCTCGCCGGTGGGGGTATAGCGGATGACCAGGCGGATCAAGCCCTGCTTGGTGCCATCGTCGAGGACGTCGAAGGCGTCAATGTATCCCTCTTCCTTGAGCACCTTGGCGATGCCCTGGCAGATGTTGGAATTTTTGACGTCGACGGTTTTGTGCTTGGCAGCCGCGGCGTTGCGAAGGCGGGTGAGCATGTCGGCGATCGTGTCGCTCATAGTCGTAGTCCTGAGTGCTGAGGTCTGGGTCCTGGGGTTCCGATGAATTTACCAGCTGGATTTGCGCATACCGGGGATAAGACCGGCGTGGGCGAGCTCGCGAAGCATGATGCGGGAGATCTTGAACTTGCGGTAGTAGCCACGGCGACGACCGGTCAGTTCGCAACGCCGCGCGAGGCGGGTCGGCGAGGAGTTACGCGGCAGCTTGGCCAGCGCGGCGTAATTCTTCTCTTCCTTGAGCTTCTTGCGGATGTCGGCGTACTTCGCGATCAGCTCGAGCGTCTTTTTGTGGCGAACGTTCCAGGCGGTTGTGGCCATGTGTGTTCCTAGTGGTCAGTGGACAGTGGCCGGGGGTCATGGACCAGCGGCCGAAGAGTCATTATCCGGCTTTCTTGGCGGATGCTTCATCCTGACGGAAGGGCATTCCCAAGTGCTTGAGCAGGGTGAAGCCACGTTCGTTGCTG
>CALCHA010000076.1 GCA_937901265.1 uncultured Phycisphaerales bacterium | reverse complement strand
GCAGATGTCGGCGATCGCGACGGCGAACCAGGAAATCATGGGTTTGCGCAAGGCCATCGGCGCCCCTGACAGCGACACGGTGCAGAGCATCACCGATCCGAGTTCAGGCATCGCGGCGACGACCATCGCCAGCGCCGCGGGGCGCCCGGGCAGCAGCCTGCTGGAGGCGGTACGGGATCTGGGTTCGCAGCTTCGCACGCAGAAGCAGGTGGTGGCGACGATGACCCGTTCGCTCGACGAGCTCAAGCAGCAATCGCAGGCGAGCAAGGATCAATACGACGCCGCCATCAAGGCCGCGCAAAAGACCGCCGCCGATTTCCAGACGCAGAACACTGGCCTGCTGGGCCAGTCAAGCACCCTCAAGGACCAGGTGGCCGACCAGGCATCGAAGAACGAGGCGGCGATCACCCAGTTGCGTGAGCAGTCGGAAGCCGATCGCCGCGAGAAGGTGCTGCAGATTGAGCAGTTGCAGAACCAGCTGGCCAATCGCGACCACCTGGTGTCGACGCTGCGGCAGCAGATTGAAAATCTCAACGGCAGCAAGGTGGTCTCCAACGTGGGCAACGTGCCCGACGGGACCATTGTGCGGGCCGCGCCGGGTGCGGGCGAAGTTTACATTTCGCTGGGACGCCGCGACCGGATGGTTCCGGGGCTCACCTTTGCGGTGTATGACCCCCGTCTGGGCGTGCGTACCGGCAGCGACAAGGAAGCCGCCGGCAAGGGCGGGATCGAAGTCGTGGACGTTTCTGAAAGCGAATCGCTGTGCCGCATCACCCACACGACGGTGGGCCAATCCATTCAGACCGGCGACCTGATCGCCAACCCCGTCTACCACGCCGACCGGACGCGCACGTTCCACTTTGTGGTCGCGGGCGATTTTGATCTCGATGGCGACGGCGTTTCGACCGCCGCGGAACATGACCGGCTCGTGCAGATGATCAAGCGGTGGGGCGGTGTCGTCGACGACAACGTGACGACGCAAACGGACTTCCTGGTCGTCGGCAGCCGGCCCGCCTCCGCGGCGGATCGTCCGGGCGGCGAAGAAGCGGCCTCGCAGCCGGGCAGCGTGGACAATGTCCGCGGTGTTACGCAGCAGTCCTACGATCAGGTCATCGCCGAAGCCAAGGAATCCAGTGTGCCCATCCTCAATCAGAACCGCTTCCTGGCCATGATCGGGTATTACAGCACGACGATCGTTCGCTGAGTTCCAAGGCTCGCGGACGAATCGGCCAATCCACCACGCGGGGCCCGCTGACGCAATGGCGGGCCCCGCTTATTTTTGCCGGTGGGGGAAGCGGCGCGGGGGGACAGCGTGCAGTACAATCGGGTTGGCCCAAGCAGGGAGTCTTATGGCGGCCCGATCCCTTCCCCAACTTCCCCGCGAGACGTACGAAAAGTTCAACGCCTGCGTGCATTGCGGCCTCTGTCTGCCGGCCTGTCCCACGTATCTGGAAACGCTGGACGAGGCGGATTCTCCGCGCGGGCGCATCCACCTCATGAAAGCCGTGATGGACGGGCGGATCGACGCGAGCGTCCGGGTGTTTGAGCATCTGGACCGCTGCCTGGTGTGCCGGGCGTGCGAGACCGCCTGCCCCAGCGGGGTGGTGTATCACGAGCTGATCGAGGCGGTGCGCCCACGCGTGGCCGAGGCGGTGCTGGGAGAGGGCAAGCGGGTCAAGAGCGGCGTGCTGCAGTGGATGATCGGCAACGTCCTGCCCTACCCGGGCCGCGCGGCGGTGGCGATGGCACCGCTGAAGGTGGCGCGAAAGATCGGCCTGGGGGGCGTCGCCAGCAGGGTCGCGGGGTGGATGGGCGAAACCATGAGCGGCATGGCGGACATGGTGGGCCCTGCCAGCGCCGGGGCTCCCATCGCGAATTTCACGCCGGCCCAGGGCGCGCATCGCGGCAGCGTCCTGCTTCTGCGCGGCTGCGTCGGCAGCGTGCTTTCCGCGGAGATCAACGCTGCGGCCGTGGCGGTGCTGACGGCCAACGGCTTTGATGTGAAGCTGGCCGCGGGGGAATCCTGCTGCGGGGCGCTGGCAGCGCATGCGAATGATCCTGCGGGGGCACGGGATCTCGGGCGGGCATTGGCGCAGCTGCTTGCCGACACCGGCGAGGTGCCGATCCTCTCCGCGATCGCCGGCTGCGGGGCGCAACTCAAGGCACTGGGGCAGGTGGTCGGGGGCGAGCAGGCGGCGGCCGTGGCGCGGCGCGTGCGCGACATCACCGAGTTCCTGCTGGATGCCGGCTTGCGGCCGCCGCCGGGGCGAATCCGGCGCACGGTCACCTATCACGATCCCTGCCATCTGGCGCATGGGCAGGGGCTGACCAACCCGCCGCGCGCGCTGCTGGCGATGATCCCCGGGCTGACGCTGGTGGAGATGGCTGAGAGCGACCTGTGCTGTGGGGCGGCGGGAACCTATGTGCTCAACCAGCCGGCCATGGCCGCGGCGCTGGGCAAGCGCAAGGCGGGGCACGTGCTGGCGACGCAGGCGACGGAACTGGCGACCGCGAATATCGGCTGCGGCCTGCAGATCGCGCGGCACCTGCAGGCGGCGGGGCATCCGGAACTGCGCGTGCGGCATGTGGTGGAACTGCTGGCAGAAAGTTATCAGGGCCGGCCGGGCTGAGCCATCGCCGCCCCCAGCGGCACCGTGGACGTTTGCACTTTCTGCGCGTAGGCTTGGGGGATGAACAAGCGCATTGATGTCCACGCCCATTTCCTGCCCGATGTCGACGATGGCTGCCGCGACCTGGGCGAATCGCTGGCGTGCCTCCACATGATGGCCACCGCGGGCTACGGAACCGTGACCTGCACGCCGCACCGCGGGGAAGAGGGCTTTTCCGATTTGTCCTGCAAGACGGTGGCGGAAAAGGTCGCCGACCTGCAGGCCGCGGTGCGGGATGCGGGGATAGATCTGCGCGTGGTGGCGGGGGGCGAGCTGCGGCTGGGGCCCCTGATTGCCGAAGACCTGCCGCGGCTGGGTGTGCCCTCGTATGGCAACGCCGGGAAGTATGTGCTGGCGGACATCTGGGAAGGGGATTGGCCGGCGTGGGCGACGCTCGGGGTGGAGTGGCTGCAGAAACGCGGCCTGACGGTGATCATCGCCCATCCGGAGCGGATGCCGTTCTTACGCAGAAGTCCGGAAAAAATCGCCGAAATCGCCAAACTCGGCGTGCTCTTTCAGGGCAACCTCGGCCCGATCGGCGGGGCCGACGCGGCGGACATCTGCGGCCTGGCGGAGCGCTACTTGAAGGAGGG
>CALCHA010000075.1 GCA_937901265.1 uncultured Phycisphaerales bacterium | reverse complement strand
TTTGAGGTAGAGTTCGCGGGAATATTTGAGGCGGGAGTCGTCGGTGATGGTTTTGCCCATGCTGATGCAGCAGAGGGCGTCGTGGGCGTCGTAATCTTCCTTGAGGAGGTAGTGGTGGTCGTTGGTGGCGACGACGGGGCAGTTGGCGCGTTTGGCGACTTCGAGGAGTTTGGGGATCATGGCCATTTGTTCGGGGTCAAAATGATTCTGCAGCTCGACGTAGAAATCGTCGCCGAAAATGTCCTTGTACTGCCCCGCACAGGCCACCGCCCCCTCCATATCCCCCTTTTCGACGAGCGCCGAAATTTCCGTCCCGAAGTGGCCATTCATGACCACCAGCCCCTCGTGATATTTCGCCAGCGTCTCCTTGTCTACGCGCGGGCGGTAGTAAAACCCCTCGGTGAAGGCGAGCGACGCCAGTTTCAGAATATTTTTCCAGCCGGTGGCATCTTTCACCACCACGGGAAGGTGGTAGGCGGCCTCTGAAATGCCATGGGCATCCTTGTCAAACCGTGACCCTGGCGCCACGTAAAACTCGCAGCCCACGATGCCCTTGACGTCGAACTTTTTAGCGGTGGTGTACCACTCGACAGCCCCGAACAGGTTGCCATGATCGGTCAACGCGATCGCGGGCATGCCCAGCTCTTTGGTCTTTTTCAGCAGGCCATCAATGGTGGCACCGCCGTCGAGCAGCGAATAGTGCGAGTGGCCGTGGAGATGAACAAACGAGCCGGGGTCATACGCCATCAGTAGGGGTCCTCCATCAAGTCTCAAGTATACCACCGAGCAGGCAGCGTCGAGCACCCGGCAAGAGGAATGGCTCTGCCGCGATAAGGGAAAAAAAACCACCGCCCGCGCCGTGAGGCGCCAACGGTGGTTTTCAGTCTTCGCAGAGGCCAGAAAGGGGAACCGGCCGTGGAGGCATGCCGATGGCGAGGCCCGATTCTTACTTGTTGCGGTCAGCGGCGTTTTGGATCGAGTTGCCTGCCGACTTCATGTCCTTGCCGACCCCTTCGGTGGTGTTGCAAGCGATCATCGAACCGGTCATGCCCGCCAGCACCAGAACCAACAGCAGTTTCTTAACCATGGGTAGCTCCATTCCTTCAGGTGAACTCATTCGCCACGCGGCGAACCACATCCTGCCCCGTTTGCAAAAGCCTTGCCACAATGGTTGAGCCACTTAAATATTGCTTTGCGTCCGAAATTCCGGACATTTTGACCATTTTCCTAAGGGTAGACATGCCTCGTGGTCCGGGTTACGCTCGCTCTGCGTCCCACTTTCACAATTGTCGCGTACTCTTGCGACGATCCTTCTTCAGGTACGCCCCCGCGAAAAGTTTCGCTCCCCAATGGACCTTGTGCCCATGACCATGGACAACCCCAGCAACCCCGACAGCCCCAACCCCGGCAAGGGTCCGGTCGGTCAGGGCGACTACATCGTGCGTGCCGGCGACGACCTGTTCAGCATCGCTTACGACGCGGGCCACGACTGGCAGCACCTCTGGAATCTGGGCGCCAACGCCGATCTCAAACGCATTCGCGAGCACCCCAACCGCCTGCTGCCCGGCGATCGGCTGACCGTTCCGGCGATCACGATCAAGCAGGTATCCGGTACCGTCGACGCCCAGCACAAATTCCGCGTTAAGAACGTCCCGCTGCAGCTGCTTCTGCGCATCATGAAGCCCCCCGATCTCACGGGCCAGAAAGCCGCGCAGGAAACGGATCAGGAGGATGCCGAGGAAGCGCTGAACGTCACCGGTGCGGATCCGGATGCCCCGGCCGCGCAGGATGACACGCCCTGGGCCGGCGTCGATTACACCCTGGACATCGATAGTGTCACTTTGACGGGCCAGACTGACGGCGATGGAAAAATCACCGTCGATCTCCCCCCGGGTGCCACGCTGGGCACGCTGCGCCTGAACCTTGCAGGTCGCCACGCAGACGGCTCGCGCACGATTCCCCTGTTCCTGGGGTCGCTTGCCCCGCATCACGAGCTCACCGGCATTAAGCAGCGTCTGCTGCACCTTGGCTTTGACTGCGGCGACACCAACAACCAGGACCAATCCGACGCCTTCGCTGCCGCCGTTCAGGCCTATCGGGAAAAAGCCGGCCTCGGTGCCGGCGGCATCGACGACCCCTTGATCAACAAACTCCTGTCCGACCACGGAAGCTGAGGAATCCTTCATGCCCGGCCTCGACTGGATCAAAATCATCTTCCGCACGCTGCACTTCAAGCGCAACCGCGTTTCTTCCTCCAGCAAGGGTGATCTGTACTTCATCGCCTCTGTCGGCGGCCAAAAAGTCGGGGATCCCTCGGTCATCCACCACGTCGAACCCAACGGCGTCATCGCGATCAACGCCTTTGAACTCCTGTACAATGTTGCCGGCAAATCGTTCGTCAACGTCAAATTCCAGGTCATGGACAAGCGCACGTTCGTCTCCGATGACGACCTGGGCTCGCTCACCTACCAAATCAAATTTCCGTACGGTGAACGCAACTACACCACCACCAACAAATTCTGGGTGCTGGAATGGGGGATTGAGCTGAACGTCGATGGCACGTTCGGACACCACCGCGCCGACGAAATTTTCGCCTGCCGCAGCGGCGCAGGTTTTCTCAACGTCAACACCATCGCCGGCACCGCACTCATGTCGCGGCTGGAGATCAACGACGTCCGTCCGACACC
>CALCHA010000074.1 GCA_937901265.1 uncultured Phycisphaerales bacterium | reverse complement strand
TCCGTTTGTGGAGGTGACGCTGACCGCGACGTTTGTGCACGCAGACAAGAGCACCGAGGTGGCGGGATTTTATGATGGGGAGGGGACCTATCGCGTGCGGTTTATGCCGGGCGAGGAGGGGGCGTGGACCTATGTGACGCACAGCAACAGCGCGGCACTGGAGGGAAAGACCGGGTCGCTGCTGTGCGCCAAGGCACCTGCCGGCGATCATGGCCCCGTGGGGGTGGCGCACACGTTTCACTTTGCCTACGCCGACGGCACTCCCTGTGTTCCGATGGGGACAACCAGCTATTACTGGGTCTTCCAGCCGGAAAAAATGCAGGAGCAGACGCTCGCCACGCTCAAGGCATCGCCCTTCAACAAGGTGCGGATGTTCGTGATGCCCACGGCCGATGCGGGAGCGACGGTGTATCCCTTTGCGGGAACGCCGCCGAAGGGGTGGGATTTTACGCGGTTCAATCCGGCGTTTTTTCAGGAGATCGAGAAGCGGGTGGGGGAGCTGCGCGATGCGGGGATTGAGGTGGATCTGATTTTGTTCAACGTGTATGACAAGGGGCGGTGGGGGTATGACGCCATGGGGGCGGCGAATGATGACCGGTATGCGCGGTATGTGGTGGCGCGGCTGGGGGCGTATCGGAATGTGTGGTGGTCGCTGGCCAATGAGTTTGATCTGGGGAAGACCAGGACGGATGGGGATTGGGATCGGCTGTTTCAGGTGGTGCAGGCGAGCGATCCGTATGGGCATTTGCGGTCGATTCATCACAGCATGCGGCTGTATGACTATGGCAAGCCGTGGGTGACGCATGCGAGTCTGCAGAATGGGTCGGCGGTGGAGGATTTCGGGCGCGCGGAGTTGTACCGGGATGTGTGGAACAAGCCGGTGGTGCTGGATGAGGTGAAGTATGAGGGGAACCTGGAGCAGCGGTGGGGGCATTTGACGGGCGAGGAGATGGTGGAGCGGTTCTGGCAGGGGGCGATCGCGGGGGTGTATGTGGGGCACGGGGGGAGTTACAAGGATGCGGAGCATGAGGCGTGGATCAACAAGGGGGGAGCGCTGCGCGGCACGAGCCCGCCGCGGATCGGGTTCTTGCGCGGCATTCTGGAGGCGGGGCCGGCGGAGGGGATTGATCCGATCGACAAATGGCAGGATGTGCATACGGCGGGGAAGGCGGGGAGTTATTATCTGATTTACTTCGGGCGGGAGACGCCGGAGAGCTGGACGTTTGAGCTGCCCAAGGCGGGGCTGAAGGCGGGGATGAAGTTTAAGGTGGAGGTGATCGACACGTGGGGGATGACGGTGACGCCGGTGGAGGGGCAGTTTGAGATCGTGGCGGAGGGGAAGTATCGGTATGGGGCGAAGGGGGCGGTGGTGAAGTTGCCGGGGCGGAAGTGGATGGGGTTGCGGATTGTGCGGGGGGAGTGATTTTCAGGCGGCATCATGGGAGGAGGGGGCGAAGCGGACGGTGGTTTTAAAATCGGCGCCGAGTGCGGCGAGGACTTTGGCGGCGCGTTCGAGGAAATTGGAACGGGGTCGGCCACCATGCAAATCCATCCGCAAAGTGAAATTCTTTGTCCTTGGGTGACGTGTCCGCCCTCGTCCTCCGCGT
>CALCHA010000073.1 GCA_937901265.1 uncultured Phycisphaerales bacterium | reverse complement strand
CCTTCAACTCCCCCTCCCACGATAGACGCCCAACTCACCGCCGTGTTCACCAGAATTTCTTCTTCGATTTTGTTATAACGCTGCGTCCACCGATTTTCCACGGAGTTTTCCCATGGCCAGCACCACCCCCGAACCGCACAAGATCATTTATTCGATGGTCGGCGTCAGCAAGAAGATCGACAAAAAGGTCATTCTCAAAGACATTTATCTCTCCTATTTCTATGGGGCGAAGATCGGGGTGCTGGGCTACAACGGGGCGGGAAAGTCGACGCTCCTGCGGATTCTGGCGGGCGTCGACAAGGATTTTGACGGGGAGATTTCGCTGCAGCCGGGCTACACGACCGGCTTTTTGCCGCAGGAGCCGCAGCTGGACCCGGACAAGACCGTGAAGGAGATTGTCCAGGAGGGGGTTCAGGAGACGGTGGATCTTCTGACGGAGTTCGAGGTGCTCTCCGCGAAGTTTGCCGAGCCGATGTCTGACGCCGCCATGGACAAGCTGCTCGAAAAGCAGGGGGCGCTGCAGGAAAAGCTCGAAGCCCTGAACGCGTGGGAGCTGGATCAGCAACTCGAGATGGCGATGGATGCGCTGCGTTGTCCGCCGGCGGATCAGAAGACGGGGCATCTTTCGGGCGGCGAGAAGCGGCGGGTGGCGTTGTGCCGGCTGCTGTTGAAGAAGCCCGACGTGCTGATTCTGGATGAGCCGACGAATCACCTGGATGCCGAGTCGATTCAGTGGCTGGAGCAGCATTTGAAGCGGTATGAGGGGACGGTGATCGCGGTGACGCACGACCGCTATTTTCTCGACAACGTCGCGGGCTGGATCCTCGAGCTGGACCGCGGCGCAGGGATTCCGTGGAAGGGTAATTATTCCGCGTGGCTGGAGCAGAAGGGGGAGCGGCTGAAGGTTGAAGAAAAGCAGGAATCGCAGCGGCAGCGGGCGTTGGCGCGCGAGCTGGAATGGATCCGCTCCAATCCCTCGGCCCGCCGCGCCAAATCCAAGGCCCGCATCGCCGCCTATGACCAGATGGTCAACGAGAACGCCGAGAAAAAGGCAGCCGAGATCGAAATCTACATTCCGCCCGGCCCGCGCCTGGGGCAGAAGGTGATCGAAGCCACCGCCATCTCCAAGGCCTTTGGCGACAAGCTGCTGTTCGACAATTTTTCCTTTTCCCTGCCGCCCGGCGGAATCGTGGGGGTGATCGGGCCCAACGGCGCGGGGAAGACGACGCTGTTCCGCATGATCACCGGTGCCGAGAAGCCGGATGCGGGAACGATCGAGGTGGCTCCGAACGTGCAGTGGGCGTACGTGGAGCAGTCGCGTGAGAAGCTCAACGACGAGCAGAACGTGTGGGAGGCGATTTCGGACGGTCTGGAAACGACGAAGGTGGGGACGATCACGATGAACACGCGGGCGTATGCCGCGAAGTTCGGATTCGCGGGGCAGGACCAGCAGAAGAAGCTGGGGGTACTTTCGGGCGGGGAGCGGAACCGGGTGCATCTGGCGCGGATGCTCAAGAGCGGGGCGAACGTGATTCTCCTGGACGAGCCGACGAACGATCTGGACGTGAACACGATTCGCGCGCTGGAAGAGGCGTTGCAGAATTTCGCGGGTTGCGCGGTGATCATCTCGCACGATCGCTATTTTCTGGATCGTCTGGCGACGCACATCATGGCCTTCGAGGGGGACTCGAAGGTGGTGTTCTTTGAAGGGAACTTCCAGGCTTATGAAGAGGACAAGCACAAGCGGCTGGGGACGGACGCCGACAAGCCGCGGCGGATCAAATATCGGAAGTTGACGATGGGCTGAGCGATGCTGCCCGGGTGACGCAATGCTGCCCACCGGTTACGCTCTGCCCATGCGTCTGCACCCGAACACGGTTATTCTCGCGATCCTCACGCTGGCGACCACGGGCTTGGCGTGGTTCCTTCTCAAACATGGCAAGACCACCCCGGTGGAGGCATTCGCCTTCGTGACGGGGGCGTTGTGCGTGTGGCTGACGGTGAAGGAAAGCGCCTGGAATTTTCCCTTCTCGCTGCTGAGTCCCGCAGCCTTTTTTATCGTCTTCTTTCGCGCCCACCTCTTTGCGGACATGTCGCTGCAGGTGGTCTTTTTTCTGCTCACGCTGGTGGGCTGGTACTTGTGGCTTTTCGGCGGGCAGCGCCACACGGCGCTGCGCGTCTCGCGCTGCACGCCCATGGGCATCCTCCTTGCAGGCCTCAGCACCATCGCGCTTACCGCCGCCTGGTGGGGCCTTCTGGAACTCATCAACGGCTCGGCCACCTTTTTCGATGCGCTGCTGACGGCGCTGAGCCTCACCGCGCAATGGCTGCTGAATTCCAAGCGCCTCGAAAACTGGCACTTCTGGATTCTCGCCGACATCGTTTCGATCCCCCTGTACATTTACAAGGGGCTGTATTTGACGGCATTGCTCTACGGGATTTTTCTCATCATGGCGACGATGGGGTATTTCGCCTGGCGCGCCACGTGGCGCAGGCAGCAGGATAGCCACACCGCCTTCCCCGTGCTGATGCCGGAGGCGGCGTGACGCTCGGCTTTATCGTCGGCAAGTTCTATCCCCCCCACCGCGGGCACAAGCACCTGATCGCCACCGCCCGCGGCCAGTGCGATCGGCTGGTGGTGATGATCGCTCACCACCCGACGCAGCGCATTTCCGGCGAATTGCGCAAGGCGTGGCTCGAAGAAATTCATCCGGATTGCGAGATTCATCTGGTGCCGGACACGCTTGCGGACGACAGCGCCGCGTGGGCGAAGTTCACGATCGAGCATCTGGGCCGGGCACCGGATATGGTTTTTACGAGCGAGGCTTATGGCGATCCCTACGCGCGACACATGCAATGCCGCCACGTGCTGGTCGATCTTGAGCGATCGGCGGTACCCATTTCCGCGACGAGGATTCGGGACCGGCCGCTGGATCATCTCGATTTTCTCGAACCCTGCGTGCGGGCGCATTACGTGCGGCGGGTGGTGTTGATCGGGGCGGAATCGACGGGCAAGACGACGCTGGCGCGAGCGCTCGCGGGGCGCTATGGGACGGGGTGGGTGCCGGAATATGGCCGGGAGCACTGGGAGAAGAAGGTCGCGGGCCTGCCGATGGAGGGGCCGCTGCCGGGCTTTGCGGACGAGGAATTCGTGCACATCGCGACGGAGCAGCAGCGCCGGGAAAACGCCGCGGCGCGCGCGGCGAACAGAATTCTTTTCTGCGACACCAACGCATGGGCGACGGGGCTGTGGTGCGAGCGTTACCAGGGCCACCGCCATCCGCCGGTGGACGCGATTGGGGCTGCCGACAGGGTGGACATGTACCTGCTGGCGCACCCGGACTTCCCGTTTGTGCAGGATGGCTTTCGCGATGGGGAAGCCATCCGGGAGTGGATGCACGCCCGCTTCGCGGAGGAGGCCGGCAGGAGCGGTGTGCCGCTGCTCCACGTCCGGGGCGATGAGCGCACGCGAGTGGCCCAGATCGCGACCGCGCTCGCGGGGACATTCAACGTGGAAACCCCAGCGGCATAAGCTCTGCCGTCGATCCGCCCACGGATGAGGCAATCCCCTTGCTTTTGGGCAACCGTTAACCCGCTCGTATTCCCCGGCCGCCCTCCGTATACTGAATCCCCGTTCGCTAGGGGTGCCGTCCACTTTGGCCGGCTGAGAGCACACCCTCCGAACCTGAACCGGGTAACGCCGGCGTAGGGAAGCGACCAAGGCCCGCCCTCACGCCCGTAACACCCGGCAATTTTGCAGTGCTCTCCGTCGACTTCCTGCTTCGCTCACGCGCCGGTCAAAAGGAGTGATTTTTATGATCCAGCCGAACACCTCCAAGCAACTCCGCACCCAGTACGAATATGCCACCGCAGGCATCATCACGCCGCAGATAACGCGCGTCGCCCAGCGCGAAGCCCAGACCCCCGAATTCATCCGTGCGGAGGTCGCCCGAGGGCGGCTGGTCATTCCCGCCAACATTCGCCACCTCGCGGGCAGTGCCGGTCAAGCCCCCGCCAGCGACCCGTTTCAGCATCCGGCGTTCAGCAACGAGCACCCCGCCGGCCACCCCGGTGCACGGGGTGACGCCGCATCGCTCTGGGTGAACCAGACGGTCTCTCAACGCACCGCCTTCATCAACGATCCCCAGCACTGCAAAGGCCAGAATGCCCCCAAGCGACTCGATCCCATGGCCATCGGCCGCATGGTGACCACGAAGGTCAACGCCAACATCGGCGCGTCGCCTGTTTCCTCGGGAACGCACGAGGAAGTCGAAAAGCTCAACTGGGCGCAGAAGTATGGCGCGGACACGCTGATGGACCTCTCCACCGGCGGCAACCTGAACGAGTGCCGACAGGCGATCATCGACCACTCCACCATCCCGATCGGCACGGTGCCGATTTACTCTATGATCATCGGGCGGAAGATCGAGGACCTCACGCCGGACATCATTCTGAAGGAAGTGGAACGGCAGGCGCAGCAGGGCGTCGACTATTTCACCATTCATGCCGGCGTGCTCAAGAAGCACTTGCCCCTGCTGAAAAATCGCCTTACGGGCATCGTCTCCCGCGGCGGGTCGCTGCTGGCGAAATGGATGATCGTGCACAACAAAGAAAACCCGATGTACACGCTGTTCGATGAGATCAGCGCCATCATGCGGCAATACGATGTGACGTACTCGTTGGGCGACGGGCTGCGTCCCGGCTGCTGTGCGGACGCGACGGATGCGGCGCAACTTGCCGAGCTGCACACGCTGGGCGAACTGACGCAGCGGGC
>CALCHA010000072.1 GCA_937901265.1 uncultured Phycisphaerales bacterium | reverse complement strand
AGGTGGTGACGCCGATTGAGTTTGCCGGTCCGGTGCAGGGCGACATTTCGAGCCGCCGTGCCATGATTGAGAACGCCGAGCAGCGTGGCAACACGCAGGTGATCGACGCGACGGTTCCGCTGGCGAGCATGTTCGGTTACTCGACCATTCTGCGCTCGATGAGCCAGGGCCGGGCGAACTACACGATGGAGCCCCACACCTACGCCCAGGTTCCGGCGAATGTGCAGATGGAAATTCTCGCGGCTCAGAAGTAACCGCGACACACCCACCACTGAAAACTTTCGGGGCCCGCCTCTCCACGAGGCGGGCCTTTTTGTTTGGGCAGGCGTTGCGGGAGGCGCTTCTCGGGGCAATTTTCCCGCGAAGCAATTTATTGCTTGCTATATTCCGTTATAAGCATATACTGAATCCATGGCTCGTGCTGCGACTGTTTCCGATCCCTTCAACGCCTTGGGTGAACCGCGCCGGCGGGAGATTCTCGACCGTCTGGCCCGCGTTGACCGGAGTTCGGTGAACGACCTTGTCGACGCGTTGGGGTTGCCCCAGCCCGCCGTCTCCAAGCACCTCGGCGTGCTGCGAAAGGTGGGCCTGGTCACGGTGGAAAAGGAGGGCAATCAGCGCTTCTACGCCCTCAACGCGGAGCCGCTCAAGCCGGTGCACGCGTGGGTGCAGACGTTCGAGCGTTTCTGGGATGACCACCTCGATGCCATCAAGCGGATCGCCGAAAGGAATGCGCGAGCGTTGGGCGTACCCCCGCCCCCTGTCAACTGACGTTGTGCCGCCCACGATGCGCCGAAACCCCTGCCTAATTTCAAGGAGCTCCCCATGACCATGATCGCCCCCCCGGAAACCAAGGCCCCCGCCGTCGATGCGTTCCTCATCCATAAGGAAACGCTGATCGCCGCCCCGCCGGAGATCATCTTTCAGGCCATCCTCGACCAGGTCGGCCCGCTTGAAAGCATGAAGCTGCAAATTGAGCCCTTCCCCGGCGGCCGCTGGTTCCGCGATCTGGGCAACAACACCGGCCACCTGTGGGGCCACGTGCAGGTCATCAAGCCGCCGCTGCTGCTGGAGCTGGTCGGGCCGATGATGATGTCCTACGCGGTCGCCTCGCATATTCAATATCGCCTCACGCCGGAGGGTTCCTCGACCCGGCTGACGCTGCGGCACCAGGCGGTGGGCCTGATTCAGACCGAGCACAAGAGTGGATTGAGCGACGGCTGGCAAGCCATGATGGACGCCCTGCGTGCCCGCTGTGAGCAGAAGGCGGCCTGATCGCCATCGATGCTGTCCGGCGTTGCCGCCCGGTCGGTGATTTACTTCCCCCCGCCGATGCGTTAAAACTTCCGTCAATGAACCCCAACCCGGTCGAGGTTCCCGAATGACGGACAATCGCCGCAACTGAACGCCCCGCCCTCGTCAGGTCTCCCTGCACGGCCCGCGGCGCGTCTTGTTGCGGCGAAACTGTTTTTGCTGCTCTTCCCCTGGCGTCTGACTTCTCTCTTTCTGACTTCTGGAAAAACCATGACCAAACGCACCCATTCCTGCGGCATCCTTCGCAAATCGGACATCGGCCAGAGCGTCTCGCTGGCGGGGTGGGTCAACGCCTACCGGGATCATGGCGGCGTGGCGTTTGTGGACCTGCGCGACCGCACGGGCATCACGCAGGTGGTGTTCCATCCGGACCACGCGCAGGCGCACGAAGTGGGCAGGGCACTGCGCAACGAGGATGTGGTCTCCATCACCGGAACCGTCCGCGGCCGGGAGGAGGGCAAGACCAATCCGAAAATGCCCACCGGCGACATCGAGATCGTGGTCACCGCGGCGGAGCTGATCAACAAGTCTGACCCGCCCCCCTTCACCCCGGGCCAGCGCGACGTCGTGTCGGAAGACACGCGGCTGAAGTACCGCTACCTCGACATCCGGCGGAAGGAGATGACCGAGGCGCTGGTGACGCGACACCGGATCACCAAGATCATGCGCGACTACTGCGACGAGCATGGGTTCCTCGAGATTGAGACGCCGATCCTTTACAAGTCGACGCCGGAGGGGGCGCGGGAATTTCTGGTGCCCTCGCGGCTGCACGCCGGGTCGTTTTATGCGCTGCCGCAATCGCCCCAGTTGTTCAAGCAGGTGCTGATGGTGGGGGGGCTTGAACGCTACATGCAGATCGCACGCTGCTTCCGGGATGAGGATTTGCGTGCGGATCGGCAGCCGGAGTTCACGCAGCTGGATCTGGAGATGTCGTTCGTGGACATCGACGATGTCATCACGCTGATCACCGGGCTGATCACGCGGCTGTGGAAGGAAGTGTTGAACGTCGAGCTTCCGGAGATTCCGCGGATGTGTTATGCGGAGGCGATGGGACGCTTCGGCATCGATCGGCCCGACACACGCTATGGGCTGGAGTTGAAAAATGTCTCGGCGTGGGCGAACGCCACCGATGCGACGGTGTTCAAGGCCGCGGTGGAGGCGGGCGGAGCGGTGAACCTGATCGCGGTGCCGGGTGGCGGAACGTCGCTGACGCGCAAGGCGCTCGATGCCTTGACCGAAGAGGCGAAGAAGTTCGGGGCCAGGGGGCTGGCCTATCTGAAGCTCGGCGGCGAAGCGGGCGCGGGAAAAATGTCCGGCCCGGTCGCGAAGTTCATCTCTGATGAAAAGCAGGCGGAACTGCGCGCCCTCGCCGGCGCAAGCGATGGCGATGTCCTCCTGTTCTGCGCGGACAAACTCGATATCTGTCACCGCGTGCTCGGTGAGCTGCGGCAGAAAATCGCGCGCGACTTGAAGATAATCCCCGAGGGTAAGTGGAACTTCCTGTGGGTCGTGAAGTTCCCCAGCTTCGATTATGACGCCCAAACGCAGCGGCATATCGCCAAGCACCACCCCTTCACCGCCCCGATGGATGAGGATGTGCACCTGCTCGACAGCGATCCCACGCGCGTGCATGCCAAGGCTTATGACATCGTGCTCAACGGCATTGAGATCGGTGGCGGCTCGATTCGTATTCACCAGAAGGATGTGCAGTCGAAGGTGTTTGGCCTGCTGGGAATTTCGCCGGAGGATGCGCAGAAGAAGTTTGCGTTCCTGCTCGACGCCCTTCGCTTTGGCGCGCCGCCCCACGGCGGGATCGCGCTGGGCCTCGATCGGCTGGTGATGCTGATGCTGAATCGCCAGTCGATTCGCGATGTGATCGCGTTCCCCAAGACGCAGAGCGGGACGGACATGATGACCGAGGCACCCTCGCCGGTGACGCCGGGGCAGCTGGTGGATCTGTCGATCGCGTCGATCGTGCCGAAGAAGGAGTGAGGCGTGGCGAAGGGGAGGCGAGAGGATGCAATGGCGGGGGGGCGCGCATCCTGTCGGTCATTCGTTGCCACGACCAGGCTACAGGTGAGTGAGGGGGGATTTGTCGGCGCGGGAGAGGGTGAGGGTCAGGGCGGGGAGTTGCTGCTTCAGGCGCGCTGCGAGCGCGGCGAGGATGGGGCGCTCCGAATCGGGGTGGCCCAGCAGCACGACAGGGATGTTGGCGGCGGCGTACGCCAGCTGTTCGTGGTGCTTGAGTTCGCCCGTGAGCACGGCGTCGAAGGGCTTTTTGGCGAGGTCGAGGGGGAGGCGACCGGCCGCTCCGGCGACGATGGCGAGGGTACGGATCTTCTGCTTCTCGTTGCCGATGATCTGCACGGCGGGGAGGTGAAGTTCCTTTTTGCAGCGGGCGGCGAATGCGCCGAGGGCTTCCGCCTTGCCGAGATCCGCGTAGCGGCCCAGGCCGACCTGTTCGGGCGGGCTTTCCATGTGGAGAAGGTCGAAGGCGACTTCCTCGTAGGGGTGAGCGGACCGGAGGGCGTTGATGACGTCGCCGGCGGCTTCGGCGCGCAAAACGGTTTCGAAGCGGATCTCGGGAACCACTTCATAAACGCCGCGGGAGCCGACGGCGGGGTTGGTGGAGTCGTCGCCCTTGAAGGTGCCGTGGCCGGGGGTGCGGAAGGAGCAGCGGGTGTACTTGGCGCGTTGTCCGATGTGTCCGGCGCCGGCGTTGAAAACTGCGTCGGCGACCTGTTCGATTTGGCCTTCCGGGACGAAGGTAACGAGCTTGAGGTATTGCCCGAGGGCGGGGTAGTGGGAAAAGGAGCCGGTGATTGTCGCCCCGAGGCGCTGGGCGAGGACGTCGTTGGTGCCCCCTTCGACGGTGTCCAGGGCGGTGTGGGGAGAGTAGATCCAGACACCGAAGGAGGCGAGAGCAACCGCCAGCGCGGGGGGCTCGTCGCCATCGATGCGCAGGTGCTTGATGGGTTTGAAGATGGGGGGGTGGTAGACGAGGAGGAGGTCGATGTCCTTCTTGAGGCATTCATCGTGAACCTGCGGGGTGAGATCCATGGCAAGAAGGACGCGTTTGACCAGCGACGTGCGGTGGCCCGAGAGGAGGCCGACGTTGTCCCAGGATTCCGCGAGGTGGGGCGGGGCGATGTTGTCCATGGCGTCGGCGAAGGTGGAAAGAGGCAGGGCGCCGGGGGCGCTTTTGCCGGACATCCAGAGGTTCTGCGGTGCGAGGCGGGGGGCGGAGGGCTGGGGTGGCTTTGGCATGTTCGTTTTACCTTGTTCGGGATGCGGCGGGTTGCCCACAAAGCGCACAAATGCGCACAAATAGTCTTGCTTTTAGATGACGTCTTCTTCGTTGGCGTAGGTTTCGCCGACGAGGCGTTTGATTTGGAGGCGCTTGGTTCCGAAGTTGAGGAGGAGGCAGTGGGCGAGGGCATTTTCGCAGACGTTTTCAAGGAAACCATTGCCCAGAGTGTTGTTCACCTTCAATGCGGCCCCCAGGATTTGTTCCGCGATCGGCGGACGAGCTTCACTCACCATGATCCCCTTTTTGTGAACACTTGTGCGATTTGTGGACCGATTGGGTGTCGTGGTCACGGCGTTTGTCGTGCGTCTTTTTCGGCGACCCATTGGAGGAAGGCGGTGTCTGCGCCGCCGACTTTAATGATGCGGTTTTTGTGCGTCATGATGCCTAACCCGTGTTCGTCGTCCCAAG
>CALCHA010000071.1 GCA_937901265.1 uncultured Phycisphaerales bacterium | reverse complement strand
CGTGCACGTCGGTGTGCTTCAGCGGTACGGTGGTCAGCGAACCATCCTTGGCGCGCGCGGCCAGCAACGGAGCGGTGAGCGGGATCGCGCCGGCGGCGTTCTCACCGGCGGTCGTTCCCGATCGCGCTTCGTTGAATGCGGCGTCCACCCCGTTGCCGGACCGCTTGGCGCTCGCGCCGCCCGCGCCTCCGCGCGGGGCTGCAGCCACCGGCCCGCTTCTGAGCGCCCCATCCCGCGGAACGATCCAAAGCTCTTGATTGGATTTCGCGGCCTGCGGTGTGGATGGGTCGTAATAGTGGGTGATGCCCCCGGTACGGGCGGACCGACCCCGTACCCCCATCTGAGCCATCGGCGCTTCGGCACAAGACCAGATGAAAGCGGCGGCGGTCAGCGTGGCAATGGCTGAGGTCCACAGGGCGATGCGGCGGACGATCATGGACGGTCTCCTGCAAAGGGGGCGACGCGGAGGGTTGGCTGAAGCATGTTGCCGGCGGCGTCCGTGGCGACAACCAGCCGCGCGGTGATTTCCGCCGGATCCACACCAGCGGGGAGTTGCCAATGAAGGCGGGCAACGCGAATCCGGCCCTGCGGCGAAGCGCCGCCGACGTGGAATGCCGCGACGATCACGCGCCCGTGCGACAGCGCCGCGGGGTCGTAAATGGGAGCCTCTCGAAAGCCCGCCAGCGCGCCGCCCTCAACCCCCACCAGCAGTGAATGCGGTGCGTTCACCTCCACTTGATAGGCCCCGAGAGAAGCCCCGCCCATATCGAGAAAGAGATCGGTGGCCAGAAATGTGGTTCGCCCGTCCGCGGCCGGTGCAGCCTGGTCCGCAGCGCGCACCAGCGTCGTCAGCAGCAGCACCACCATGACCCACCGAAGAATTCTCATGGCGAAACCCTCACCGCGAGCATCGCCAATTGACGCACGTCCCCATCGTCCACGCGCCCGTCGTGGTTGGCGTCCCAATCGCCGGCCACCTGCTGCCCGGCGGCCAGCTCCCGCGCGACGTAGAACGCATCGCGGATGTCGCCGGTCCTCGCATACGCCGGCGCTGCCCCCGGCGACGACGCAAGGTGAAACAGCAGTCCGCCCGTCAGCAGCAGCGCGATTCCCGCCGCCGCCGAGAGCGGAATCCAGCGGCGTCGTGCCGGCCGAAACGCCGCCAACACGACCGCGTCCCGATCAGCCGAGAAGGGCTCATTCGTACGATACGCCTGCCGAAGGGCATCCTGCAGGCGCGGGGGAAGGTGGTCATCCGGAATGGTCATACAGTCCTCTGCAGGGTTAAGGTCATCACGATCGCCAAACGTTCACGCAAAGTTCAAAAAAAGAGTTGCGCCGCGTCACGGTGCGAAATAACGGTGAATCCCCGGGTCCTCCTTCAACGCCGCCAGGGCGTGATGCAAGCGGCTCTTCACCGTGCCTGTGGGAACTCCCAGCCCCGCCGCAATCTCCTCCAGCGTCATGTCATCCACAAAACGCATCAGCACCACCTCCCGATGCGCCTCCGAAAGTTTGCCCAGAAGCGTACGGAGATCCCCATCCTTGGGCAGTTCCGCACCCTCGTCGGCCAGATCGGCAGGGAAATCCTCGCTCCCTCCCCGCCGCCGCTTCCGCCGAATCGCCAGTGCCGCGTGCTTCACCGCCGGATATAGCACCGTCGTCATCTTCGCCCGGAGCGCGAAGCCCGGAAATTTTCGCGCCAGCCAGATGAACACTTCCTGGACCGCATCCTGCGCATCGGCGTCGCTGGCCGAAAAGCGCGTGGCCAGCCGGTGCGCCCAGTCACGGTGCCGCCGGTAAAGTGCCTCAAACGCCGCTCGCTCACCGGCGTTGGCATCGGCCACAAGCTGTTCATCGCTGCGTTGATCGACCACGAAGTTCCCCAATGGCTCAGCTGCCCGCACTATAACCTCCCCGCGAATTGCTCCCGCCGCAACGCTCTGGCATGATGCCTCCTCTGGGATGTTTTAAGGATGTACCTCATGTCGCGATTGTTTGCCGGAACCTCCTTCGATCAGCCCAAACCCTGCGCGGTCTGCCGCGAGCTCCCCGCCAAGTGCCGCTGCCTGAAGCTGCCGGAGAAAAAACGCAAACCCGAAGGCCAGCTCGATTCGGGCCTTCTCCTCACCCCCGAAAACGCCGCCCCCCCCAAAGACCAACTCGCCATCGTCTCC
>CALCHA010000070.1 GCA_937901265.1 uncultured Phycisphaerales bacterium | reverse complement strand
AAATCGTTCGCGGTCAGCGGCTTCACGCGGCGTACCTTGCCGACGACGCGCCGCTGCGACTCCATGTCCATAATTTTGTAAACGTTGGCCCCTCCGCCACGCTCAAAACAGACGCCAACCGCCTGGGAACCCACAGTGAATCCGTCAACGCCCACGAAGAAATGCCCGGCTACGACATCACCCTCTTCGGCGCCAACAACCTCGTGCTCTGGCATGTCGCGGACAAATCCCCTCCTCCCGCGCCCTTCCTTGACATGATCAGCCGCAAGCCCGGGGAATCCGCCCAGCAGGCGTGGAACCGCGACCACCCGTCCCTCAAGGAAGCGTCAACGATCCTGCCTCCGCCACCTTACATTTATGGGGCGACGGTCCAGGGACTTACGCACCTCACTGACAATGGACCGGTCGCGGCCAAGCTTCCGACACCGAAGTGAGCGGCTGCCGGTGAGGAGGGTGCGTCCCCGCCGGCATGTCCGTCTCATACGTCCAGATTCTTCACGTCCAGCGCGTGCGCCTCGATGAACTGCCGCCGCCGCTCCACGTTTTCACCCATCAGCGTGGAGAACATCGCCTCGGCATTGCTCGCCCCCTCCAGCGTGACGCGGAGCAGCGTCCGCCGCGCGGGGTCCATCGTCGTGATCCATAATTCCTCGGCATTCATTTCGCCGAGCCCCTTGAACCGCCCCACTTCGATGCCCTTGCGGCCGAGCTCGTGAATTTCATGCACGATGGTGCCAATGCCCGCGATGTCGCGCTTCACGTCCTCGCCGCTCTCGATCAGGTAGCGGGTCATCTTGCGTTCACCGGAATCTGTTTCTTCGATCCGCAGGTGCCAATCCTCGATGGGGAGGTCGAATTCGGCCAGCTTCACGAAGAGTTCTTCGAGCTTCCTGGCCTCGTGCATCTCCTCGTTCTTTTCGAGGCGACGCTTGGCGGCGCGCTTTTCCTCATCAATCTCCGCCTTGGTCCGTTTCTTGACTTCCTTTTTCGCGTGACCATTCCCGTTGCCGTCACCGTTGGCGTCGGCAACCGCGTCGCCGTTGGTCGGCTCCCCTTCCGCCACCGCGTGAATCAGGGTCTCGAGTTCGTCGATCTTGTTCTTCTCGACAAAGGCCTCGTAGGTCTCCTGATCGTAGAACATGTGTTCCTTCCCATCGAGCACCACCCGATAGGTGGGGAGCTTCCGGGAATCCTGCCGCAACCGCAGCAGCCGCGCGAAAGGCAACCCGCGCCGCTCGACGATTTTCACGTAATCCTCGATCTGTTCCAGCAGGCTCATGAGCTTCCGCAGATCCTGCCCCTTGTAGCGGGCCTTTTCCTTGCCGCTCTTGTCGCGGATGACGAAACTCGTCCCATCGAGGCCCAAATCGGTGAGCGTCTTACGCATGACCGCCTCGTTTTTCACATATTCGACCTGTTTTTTTCGCGTGACCTTATAGAGTGGCGGCTGCGCGATGTAGACGCGCCCATCCTTGATGAGCTGCGACATCTGGCGGAAGAAGAAGGTCAGCAACAGGGTGCGGATGTGGGATCCGTCGACGTCGGCATCGGTCATGATCACCACTTTGCCGTAACGCAGCTTGCTTATGTCGAAATCTGCCGCGCCGATGCCGCAGGAGAGCGCCTGGACGATGGTGCGGATTTCCTCGTGTCCGAGCATCTTGTCGACGCGGGCCTTTTCGACGTTGAGGATTTTGCCCTTGATCGGAAGGATGGCCTGGAAGACGCGGTCGCGCCCGCCCTTGGCGGTGCCGCCTGCAGACTGGCCTTCGACGATATAGAGTTCCGTGGTTTCCATGTCGCGGCTTGAGCAGTCCCACAGCTTGCCCGGCAGGCCGCCGGAGCTGAGCGCTCCCTTGCGGGTCATTTCCCGGGCTTTGCGAGCGGCCTCGCGCGCCTGCTTGGCGAGCATGCCCTTCTGGATGATGCGCTTCGCGTCGCCCGGATGCTCCTCGAGCCACGTCGAGAGCGTCTCGTTGAGCGCCTGGGTCACGAAACCTTCGACTTCCCCGTTGCCCAGCTTGTCCTTCGTCTGCCCTTCAAACTGCGGGTTGGGCACCTTCACCGTGATGACCGCGGCGAGACCTTCGCGCAAGTCGTCGCCGTTGGGCAGGTCCTTTTCATCTTTGACCACGTTGTTGTTGCGCGCGTAGGCGTTGAGGGTGCGGGTCAGGGCCGTCTTAAAGCCCGAGAGGTGCGTGCCGCCACCGGGCGTATTGATGTTGTTGGCGAACGAGTGCAGGGCCTCGTTGTAGCCGTCGTTGTACTGCAGAGCGACAGCGACCTGCAGCGGCGTCTCTTTGCCCTCTTCCTCCTTTTCCAGGAACACCACCTGGTGCAGCGGCTCCTTTCCCTCGTTGAGCAGCTTCACGTACTGAATGATGCCCTTCGAATACTTGAACTCATCCTTCTTGCCGGTCCGCTCATCCTCAATGAAAAACGCCAACCCCTCGTTCAAAAACGCCAGCTCGCGGCAGCGTGTCACGATCCGATCAAAATCGTACGTCGTGTCTGCGAATATCTCCGGATCGGGCTTGAAGGTCACTTTGGTGCCGGTCTTCCCCCGCTTCCCGATTTCCTTGAGCGGCTGCGTGCGATGGCCGCGCTGAAACTGCATGGAGTACACCTTGCCGTCGCGGCTGACCTCCATTTCGGTCCATTCGGCCAGGGCGTTGACAACCGAGGCGCCGACGCCGTGCAAACCGCCGGAGACTTTGTAGCCTCCACCGCCGAATTTTCCGCCCGCGTGAAGTTCGCACATGACCACTTCGAGCGTGCTCATCCCTTTTCGCTGGGAATGCGGGCCAACCGGAATGCCGCGGCCATCATCGGTGATGCTCACCGAGCCGTCGGCGTTCACTTTGACCCAGACGTTGTCGCAATGCCCGGCCATCGCTTCGTCGACGGAGTTATTGACGATCTCCCACACCAGGTGATGCAGACCGCGCGACGTGGTGTCGCCGATGTACATGCCGGGCCGCTTGCGCACCGCCTCAAGCCCTTCGAGGATCTGAATTTTGTCCTCGCCGTAGTCCTGGGTGACTTTCAGATTGGATGCTTTGGGCTCATCCTTGGCCATGAAAACTCCTCGGTTGTTGAGGCTGCTGACGGGCGTGATGTGAACGGATCTCTTTCCGTCAGTCGGAAACATGAATTCTATGCAAAACCCGGCCTTTTTGCAAGTCAGAATGCTTCGTTGGCCCCACCGAACATAACCCAAAAAATAAAGTCCTCCCTTCACCCTCCGAAAATGCCTCACCTCCCCCCCGCCGCACCTCCGGCTGCCCCTGCTTCGCGCTCGCCCGCCGCGCCTCCGCTGGTCCACCTCTTTTGCCGTTTGGCAGCTGCCATTTGAGGTTTGTCCGCCGCTGGCCGTTGCATCGTCCCCCCATTTCCTTATAATCTTTGGTCTCTGAAGTACCCTTGGCACACGGAGCCCTTAGTCATGCCTCACATTATCACTGAACCCTGCATCGGCACGAAGGACGCCGCCTGCGTCGCTGTCTGCCCCGTCGATTGCATCCACCCTCGCAAGGATGAAGATCCTTTCCCCGAGGCCAAGC
>CALCHA010000069.1 GCA_937901265.1 uncultured Phycisphaerales bacterium | reverse complement strand
TGGGCGTGCGGCGCGGGTGTATTGGGCGACGGTGACGTTCGAGCTGGTGTACTTTGCGGGGCTGGTGTGGTGGTGTTGCTGGCCGTGGGTGAAACGGCGCGGCTTTTTGCGGACGGTCCTGCATGTGGCGGCGGCGCCGCTGGTGGTGGCGTTGCCGCTGTGGTTTGGGTATTGCAATCCGGGCTATCCGTGGTGGGAGTGTGGGGGCGTGTTGTATGACTGCCTGTGGCGGCTTCCGCAGCCGCTGGCGAATTATTCGTGGGAAGAGCAGTTGCTGGCACGAGTGCCGCCGGTGTTGGAGCCGATCACGCAGGGGTGGCCGCTGAGTTTTGCAGAGTATCGGAACTTAAAAACGTCGATCCCTGTTTTCATGGGGCCGGTGAATGTGGCGGTGGAAGGGGCGGCGCTGGCGGGGCTGTATGGCGGCTTTTGCTGGATGGCGGTGTGGATGCGACGGTGGCGGCGGCGCGTGCGCGAGCGGCCGGGGTTTCCGGTCGAGATGGTTCGGCCGGAGTGACCTTCCGCCGAACCGCCGGGTCACGGGGAGGACGCTGTCCCCGGCCGGGGGAGCTCCGCAGCGGCGCCGATGCACACCGCTTCGAGGGCGGCGAGCAGCCCGCCGGCGTCTCGCGCGGCGGCGCGGTGTTGCTCGGTGATGCCGGCCGGGCCGACGTGTTGCGCGAGAAGGAGGATCATCTCCACGCCGTGGACGTGTTCACCGTGGGTGGCGGCGTGGAGCGCGGTGTGGAGGACATCGCCGCCCCACCGGTTGAGGGCGGCGGTGTTGGCGCCTTGCTTGAGGAGAAAGGCGACGACGTCGACATGGCCATGCCACGCGGCCTGGTGGAGGGCGGTGCCGCCCCAGTCGCCTTTGGCTTCAAGGTCAAAGCCGAGATCGAGCATGAGGCGGACAGCGCGGAGATTTCCGGCCGCGGCGACGACGGTGAGCAGCTTCTGGTCGTCAGGCCTGAGCTGCTGGAGGAGCGCGGGAGACTTTTTCAAAAGTGCGCGGGCGCGGCGCGAATTACCGGCGGTGCAGGCGGCGAGGAAGGCTTCCTTGGGCGTCATGGCCTGGGCGGCGCCGGCGGCCTCGAGGAGGCGCGCGGCTTCGACGTGGCCAAGGCGGCGGGCGAGGGCGAGTGGAGGCACGCCTTCGCGGCCCGGGCGGTGGACATCGGCGCCCGCCCCGATGAGGGTCTGGATCACCGCCGCGCTGCGGCGGCGGAAGATCCCGAAGTGGAGCGGGGTCCACCCGGCCAGCGCGCCGCGATCGCCGCGGAAGTTGACGTCGGCGCCGGCCTCTATGAACAGTCGCAGGCCCGGAACGTCTTCGTAGTCCAGCTTGTGGGCCATGCAGTAGGAGAGCCATTCGCGGCGCGGCTGCCTGGCGAAGAGGAGGCGAAGGACGGCGTGGCCGCTTTCCGTGGAAAATTCGGCGGCATGGTAAAGCGTTTCGCCGTCGTTGACGTCCGCGCCCGCGTCGAGAAGCACCCGCGTCAGCTCGAGACTGTTGGCGATGCCGGCGGCGCCATACAACGCGACCTCGGAGACGCCATCTTCCGGGTTGATCCACGCGCTGTTCGGATCGGCACCATGCTGCAGCAGCCGTTCTGCGGCCCGCACAAAATCGCGCGCCCGGCCCCTCTCTTCCTTGAGAAAACGCGAGAAGCAGAGGTAGCTCAAGGGCTGCCACACACGCGGACCGCCGCTGGCCACGGCTGCTGCGGGATCGTGGCGAAGCAGCTCGGCAAGGTGGAGATCATCCCCCACAACGGCGGCGGTGAAGACATCGGCGTGCGCGAGGGTGGGATCGGTGCGGAGCATCTGCCGCGCGGCCTCCGCGCTGCCGCCACCATGGTCGCCCCGAGCCGCGCACACCGCCGCATCCAAAAAAGCCGCAATGCGGCCGGACCGATCCGTTCCAGCAGAATCGCCGCGAGTCGCCATCGCCCACCACCAAAAAGAGCGCCCCCCTTTGCCCCCGCTTCACGATTCGCTCATCACCGCTGCTCAGGGCTGCGTCGCTGCCGGCGGCGCGACGGGAAGCCCCGGCGTGGGTGGAATCTGCCCCATCGTCGCCGGCTCGTCCATGCCCGGCGTGGGGCTGGTGGCTGTGGGCGCGACGCCGTTGGGATAGGCGGTCGGGCCGCGACGCAGGAAGGGGTAATCCCACTTGATGACGCCGGGCGGCGGTGCCGGGACGACGGGGCCCCCGTCAGGAACATGGCCGAAGAAGACCGGGTTCTGGCCGAGGCGTTCGGTGCGGACCTGCGTGAAGGGCTCCTGCAGGACCATCAGCACCGGCAGAATCGCCGTATTCACATAAAACCAGGGGATTTCGTAGAGGTCGCTGCGGATGTCCCCGACGTACGTGCCCTGGTTCTTCGTGCCCGGCACAAAATCCTGGAAGTAAAAATAGTAGGTCGGGTTGTGCTTCACCTGGGCGGCCTGATACGTGGTGCCGGTGACGGGCCAGGGCCGATGCGGGTAATCCTGCAGCGGCAGCCCCTCGCCCCAGTTGTTCTCGACGACCCAGGGGAGGTTCTCGACAGGCGTCACACCGGGTGTCGGCGTGGCGGGGGGGCGGTCGGCGAGGTGCGGGATGGAGTGCGTGTACAGGTCGCTGTCGTAGTTGGTCGAGGGTGCAGCCACGTTCATCAGGGTGGCGACGCGCTCGTCGGTCTTCTGGCTGGCTTTGGATTGGCCCGGGAACTCGGTGCCGCTGTCGGTGGGCACGGCCTTGCCGCGGATTTCGGTCTCGCGGTGCAGGGCGTTGTTCTGTCCGCCGTTTTCCGGTG
>CALCHA010000068.1 GCA_937901265.1 uncultured Phycisphaerales bacterium | reverse complement strand
GGGCTATCGCTTCGACTACAAGCCGAAGGAAGCGAAGGACCCGCAGGCCGTCTATCCGGTCCTCTATCTCCTCCATGGCGCAGGTGAGGAGGTCGGCGGGTGGGTGTTCAACGGGCCGTCCAGTGTGATCGCCGATAACCTGATTGCCCAGGGCAAGGCCCGGCCGATGATCATCGTCACCCCGCTTGGCCACACCGTGCGCAATTTCGTGGCTGCGTCTGAAGCGGAGCGGGCGCGCAGCATCGGTCTCTTCACGCGGGAACTGCTCGAAGGAATCGTGCCCTTCGTCGAGGCCAGCTATCGTGCGGCCCCGGGATCCGCCAACCGCGCCGTGGCCGGACTCTCGATGGGCGGCGCGCAGGCGCTGCAGGCCGGCCTGGATCATCCCGATGCCTTCGCCTGGGTCGGATCGTTCGGTGCGGCCATCCGCGGCGAATCCGTCGCCCAGACCTACGCCCCGTTCCTCGCCGACCCGAAGCTCGCCAACGAAAGGTTGCGACTGCTCTGGATCGGCGCCGGCCGCGACGACGGTCTGTTTCCGGCGAACCAGGCTCTCCATAACACGCTCGCTGCCCGGGGCATCACCCACGTGTTCCACGAAAGCGCCGGCGGGCACACTTGGATCAACTGGCGCGGCTATTTCATCGAGTTCCTGCCGCGCCTCTTCCAGCCAGCGGGTCTCAGGTAACCTCCCGATCTGTCCGGAGCTTCAGGAAGCACCGCGCCGGGACGTAAACGGGTCAAGCAAAGGGCTCTTTGCCTCCGATTTGGGGCCGAATCATGGTGGCGCTGTTTCTCCTCCTCGTCCGCGTTACCCTATGAAATCAAAGTTGCCCTTCACCGTCCTCGCACTCGCGTGGCTGTCCTTTGCTTCCGCCGCCCTGGCCCAAAATCCACCGTCGCTCCCCGCCGGGGTGGTCGCCCACCGCGACCTTGCCTATGTCACCGGCGGCCACGCCCAGCAGAAACTCGACCTCTTCTTGCCGGAAAAGACCGCCGGTCCGACCCCGCTTATCGTATGGATCCACGGCGGTGCCTGGGTTTCGGGCGACAAGTCCGATAACCCGCCGCTGCGCTCCGGCTTTGTGCAGCGCGGCTATGCCGTCGCCAGCCTCAATTACCGGTTAAGCGGTGTCGCCCTCTTTCCGGCGCAGATCGAAGACTGCAAGGCTGCCCTGCGCTGGCTCCGCGCCCACGCGAAGGAATACAACCTCGATCCCGCGCACATCGGGGTTTGGGGCGGTTCCGCCGGTGGCCACCTGGTCGCGCTGCTCGGCACGACCGGCGGCGTGAAGGACTTCGACGTCGGCGAAAACCTCGACCAATCCAGCGCCGTGCAGGCCGTCGGCGATTTCTTTGGGCCCACGGATTTTGTGCAGATGGACGCCCACGCCCTGAAAGGCACTCATCTGATCCATGACGATCCGGGTTCGCCGGAATCGAAGGTCATCGGCGGCCCGATCCAGGACAAGGCGAACTACGAAAAGGTGCAACGCGCGAACCCGATCAAGTATCTGACCAAGGACGCTCCGCCCTACCTCATCGTGCATGGTGACCAAGACCCGCTGGTGCCGCATCACCAGAGCGAACTGCTCTACGCCGCGCTGAAGGGGGCCGGCGTGCCCGTGCGTTTCCACACCATCAAGGGTGGCGGTCACGGCAAGGGTTTCGGCGGCAAGGAAATCTCCGAGATGGTCGCCGCGTTTTTCGATCTCCATTTGCTCGGCCAGAAGACTGCGGCCTCCGGCTGGTCCGCCGCCATGACCTCCGACAGCGTCGCCGTGGCTGACGCTCCGCGTGCCGACCATGCGCGGCCGCCGGAGCGGGGCAAACAGGGCGGCGGCCAAGGCCAGTGGCAGCGACCGACCTGGGAGCAGTTCCTTGAGCGCAGCGACGCGAACAAGGACGGCAAGGTCACGCGGGACGAATTCAAGGGCCCGCCCCAGATCTTCGAAATGCTGGACCGCAACAAGGATGGGGTGGTCACCAAGGAGGAGCACGAGCAACCCGGCCGCAACTGAGCCCGGCTGCCCGCCTCTCCCCCATGCCGACCCGGCCACCAGCGCTATCGCCCAAGCACTCGTCCGGTCATGTTCCCGTCGCCGTAGTGACAGGCGCCGGCAGCGGAGTTGGCCGGGCCTGCGCGCTGCGGCTCTGCGCTGCGGGCTGGCGTGTCGCCCTCGTCGGCCGCCGCTCCACGGCGCTGCAGCAGACCATTGCGGCGGCCGGGCGCGGCAGCCGGGCCCGGCTCACCTTCCACCCCTGCGACATCGCCGATTCCGCCGCCGTCGCGGCCATGGCGGCCGCCGTGCTGCGGCGTTGGCCGCGAGTGGACGCCCTGATCAACGCCGCCGGTACCAATGTCCCCCGGCGCCTCCTCCGGGAACTGTCCGCCGCGGATTACCACCGGCTGATCGCCACCAATCTCCACGGTGCCTACCATTGCCTCCAGGCCTTCCTGCCGGCCATGCGTCGGGCCCGCGCCGGCACCGTCGTGAACATCATTTCCGATGCCGGTCTGCTGGCCAACGCCAAGGCTGGCGCCGCTTATGTCGCCTCCAAGTTCGCGCTGACCGGGCTCACCCAAAGCGTGAATCTGGAGGAAGGTCCCCGTGGCATCCGTGCCTGCGCGATTTTCCCGGGCGACATCAACACCCCGCTCTTGCAGCACCGGCCGGTGCCACCGCCCGCCGCAGTGCGCCGGCGAATGCTGCAGCCCGAGGATGTGGCCGAGTGCGTGTGGCTGGCCCTGAGCCTGCCGCCCCGCGCCGTGGTCGAACAACTGCTTGTCCGGCCGCTGGCCCGCCACTGAATGCCCCCCATGCGCGCCTTGGTGCTGACCGCCCCGAACAAACTCGTCCTTGAGGAGGTGCCCCTGCCCGCGCCTGGCCCTGGGGAAGTCCAGGTGCGCGTGCGCGCCTGCGGCATTTGCGGGAGCGATGTGCATGGCCTCGCCGGGCGCACAGGCCGCCGCATCCCGCCGCTTATCATGGGACACGAGGCCGCAGGGGAGATCGCCGCCCTCGGCGCACAGGTCTGCGGCTGGAAGGAGGGAGACTTGGTCACCTTTGATTCGACGATTTACTGCGGTGAGTGCGTGCCATGCCGGAGCGGGGCGATCAATCTCTGCGAACACCGTCAGGTGCTCGGCGTCTCATGCGCCGACTACCGGCGGCATGGCGCCTTCGCCGAATACGTCACTGTGCCGGCGCGCGTGCTGTTCCGCCTGCCCGACGCTTTGGCCTTTGAACAGGCCGCGCTCGCCGAACCCGTGGCCGTGGCGGTGCACGCCGTCAACCGCACGCCGCTCGCCGGCCCGGGAGCGCGCGTGGCGGTGGTGGGAGCCGGCATGATCGGACTGCTGATTATGCAGGTGCTGCGCGCCCGCGGCTGCGCCCAGATCATCGCCGTCGACCTCGATGCGGCGCGGCTGGCGCTGGCTCGCCAGTTCGGCGCCACCGCGACCGTCGATGCCACCGCCGAACCGGTCGCCGCGGTTCGCGCGCTGACTGACGGCACCGGCGTGGATGCCAGCTTCGAGGTCGTGGGCTCCACCACGCCGCTGCAAACCGCCATCGCCTGCACCCGCAAGGGCGGCAGCGTGACGCTGGTGGGCAACCTCGCCCCGCGAGTGGAGCTGGCACTACAAGCCGTCGTCACGCGCGAGCTGCACCTGATCGCCTCCTGCGCCTCCGCGGGGGAATACCCCGCCGCCTTGGAGCTGATCGCGTCGGGACAGGTGGACCTGGCCGCCTTCATCAGCGCGACCCCACCCCTCGCGGAGGGCGCGGCCTGGTTCCGCCGTCTGCAGGCCGGCGAAAAGGGTCTGCTGAAAGTCGTCCTGCGCCCCTAGCGACCAGCAGCCGGGCCCCTTCACGTTGCCGATCCCAGGATCAACATGAGATACCATGCCCTATGCCTATCGCTGGCCCCGCTCACGGTCTTGGCCGCTGAAGCACCGGTGCCCGCGAAAAACCCCGCCACGGAATCCAACACTGGACAGTATGTTTTTTCTCTCCTGCCAAAGGCGTTTCAGAAAAATCCGCTGGTGGAGGAGACCGTCATCACAGAGATGACCCCAGCCGGCAAACGGATTGCGACCCCCACCGCGGCCCGACCGACCTATTATGTCACCGAATCCGGCGGCTATCATGTCATCGGCCATGG
>CALCHA010000067.1 GCA_937901265.1 uncultured Phycisphaerales bacterium | reverse complement strand
CCTGTCGGATGTGCACTTTACTCCATGGCTGAATCTGCTGACAACCCGCCTTCCGCCCCCCGCTCTCCCGAGCCCTCTCCCACGGGCCGGCGAGGCTTTTTCGGCGATGCCCTGCGCGAAATGCTCGCCCCAGTCGCCGGCATTATCGAAAAACGCCTGACGCCCGTGCTCCACGTCCTGGAAACTTTGCCCGAAGAAGCCCAACGCATGCTCCACGGCGGGTCCAACAACGGCCCCCGCATAGGAATGGATCAGCCCCAGCTACGCTCCCTCGAACTGCCTCTGGCCACCTCGCCACGTGAGTTGCCCACCCGCTTCACTCGCCCGCCCGGAGCGATGGACCCCGGCGCCTTCGAACAGGTCTGCTCGCAGTGTGGCCAATGCGTCGAGGCGTGCCCCGCCCACGCGATCCAGATCGACAAACATGGGCTCGCTGCCGAGGGATTCCCCTACATCGTCGCGCGCGATCAGCCCTGCGTCCTGTGCGAAAGCCTTGCCTGCATGAAATCCTGCCCCTCCGGAGCGCTCAAGCTCGTCCAACGCTTCGCCATCCGCATGGGGACGGCCGAGGTCGACTCCCTGCTCTGCCTCCGCAACGCCGGCGAAGATTGCACCCTCTGCCTCGACGTCTGCCCCGTTAACGCCGAAGCCGGCGCCGCGCCGGCCCTGGTCATCAACGCCACGACCGGCCGCGTCCGCGTCCGCAAGAACGCCTGCATCGGCTGCGGCCTGTGCGAGTCCCGCTGCCCCACCGAGCCCGCCGCCATCATCATCCTCCCCGCCACCCCCGACATGGATATCATCGTTTCCTAAAAAAGACAGAAGTCCGAAGCGACCGCTCCCGGCCGATCCGGACTTCTGTCCCTCGGTCTACTGTTCGCTGGCCTGGCCCATCAAGGGCACGGTGATCGGCTCTTCCAGCGCGTCGACGCCGTAGTCGAGGTGCTCGATGTCGGGCCAGTCATCCGCCATCTCGATGCGCGAGATGTGCACCTGCGCATTGTACGAATAATAGTAAATCTTCAGTGCCACCGGGCCGTCGGCCGTGGAAATGGTGAAGAGGCTCGCCCCGATGTTTCGGCCGAGGTTCTTGGCGCCGATCAGATTCAGATCGTGTTGCTGCCCGCCCGCGAACCGCGCCGTGATGCGTTTGCCCGTGTCCGATTCAAACGCACTGTAGATGTACTTGGGGGTGACGAAGAGCTGGTCCGCCACCGTCGATTTGTGCTGGATCATCGCGCGGATCCACGGCGCAAAGGTCCGTGCGATCTGCGGCGCCGAGTCCGGGTCCACCGCCGTCGCCCGCGCTTGCGGCGCACGCACCCCATAGCCTGTCAGAAAACAACCCACCGCCAGAACCGGCGCCGCCAACACCGACCATTTGCTCATGACCGCATCCTCGCAAAGAACCGACCCGGCCTCAACTTGCGGCCGAGGTTGACGTATCCTAGCACACCGGTGACCATCGGCACGGGTTTTTCACCCTTTTTCGCGGCGTGCGCCGATTTTTTTCGCCCCCCCTGGAGGTCGTCTCATGAACATCTGCGTCGTCGGCGGTGCCGGTTATATCGGTTCCCATGCCGTCAAACTGCTCGTCGAAAAAGGCCATGCCGTCACCTGCATCGACAATCTCTCCAATGGCCACAGCGCCGCGGTTGATCCCCGCGCCGCCTTTTTCGTCGCCGACCTGGCGAATACCTTCCAGATCATCGACATCTTTCAAAAGCAAAAAATTGAGGCCGTGATGCACTTCGCCGCATCTGCGTATGTTGGCGAATCGGTCACCGACCCGCGCAAGTATTACCGCAACAATGTCTCCAACACCGTCAGCATGCTCGACGCCATGCACGCCGCCCATATCAAAAAACTCGTCTTCTCCTCCACCTGCGCCACCTATGGCATCCCCGACAAAATGCCCATGACCGAAGACCTTCCCCAGCGCCCCATCAACCCCTACGGTGAATCCAAGCTCATGGTCGAGCACATCCTCCGCGACGTCGCCAAAGCCGAGGGCCTCGCCTTCGCCGCCCCACGCTATTTCAATGTCGCCGGCTGCGCCCCCGATGGCTCCATCGGCGAAGACCACCGCCCCGAAACCCACATCATCCCCGTCCTGCTCAATGTCGCCCTCGGCAAAAAATCCCACATGGATCTCTACGGCACCGATTACCCCACCAAGGACGGCACCTGCGTGCGCGACTACATCCACGTCTGGGACCTCGTCGAAGCTCACGTGGTCCTCCTGGAAGCGCTCCAGCCCGGCAAGGGGCTGTTCTACAACCTCGGCGTGGGTCGCGGATACTCCAACCGCGAAATCATCGACAGCGTCCAACGCGTGACCGGAAAACAAATCGCCATCAAGGAAGCCCCACGCCGCCCGGGCGACCCTCCCGAGCTCTACGCTCTCCCCGCCAAAATCGAAAAAGAACTCGGCTGGAAGGCCCGCTTCACCAATCTCGACGAAATCGTCCGCACCGCCTGGACCTGGTCCAGCGCCCACCCTCGCGGCTACAACGGCTGAACCGTTCGACCACGCCGTGAGCGCTCCGCCTGAAAAAAAAGCGCCGGCGTCTGACCCGCCGGCGTACCGCTAGCCGGTCAGATCCGCGGGGTATCATACAAACGCGCCAACTGCGCCAGCGCCAACGCCCCGAGGAAGAGCCCCAGATCGCGCAATGCAATATCAAAATAAGTCCCGTTCAACAGCAGGTTCACCATAATCCCCACCAGCCAGGCCGCCACCACCCACGCAAAAATCTTCGGCTTCCACACCACGCCGATCCCCGCCACGATCTCAATCACCCCCACCACCATCATGAACGCATGCAGGTTCGTCCCCAGTAGATGACGCAACTGTGGGGCGGCATACTTGTCCCAGTCTCCGAGCACGTCGAAAAATTTGTCCACCCCCGCAAGAATCGGCGCCGCCACAAACCCCACCTGCAAAATGCGATACGCGATGTACGCAGGCCCCGCCCGCGCGGCCGAAACGCTCCGGTCGACGATCGTTGAAACAGCGGTACTCATCATAGGCTCCTTAAAAAAGCACTGAAACGTGAATCGATGCCCGCGGGAAGATACCTATCACTGTCGCGCTGCTTTGATAATAAGTCAAGAAATTGATTGACTTTTTAATTTATAGCCGAAGGATATAAGGAACGCCCTGCTGTTTTGGGAGTACCGCATGTTTCAGGATTTCGCCGCCCTTTTGGGGACCACCCGCGGACAGGTGCTCACCCTTCTGCGCGCCGGACCGCGCACCGTCAATGACATCGCCGCCGCCCTCGACCTCACCGACAACGCCGTGCGTGCCCACCTCGCCACCCTCACGGCCGACGGCCTCATCGACCCGGCCGGCACGACCCCGGGAGCCCGCAAGCCGCACACCCTCTACGAACTCACCGGCCGGGCACGGGAACACTTCTCCCGTCTTTATGTCCCCGTCCTCAACGCCCTCCTCGCCTCCATCGACCAGTTCCTCGATCCCGACCGCTGCCGCGAAATCCTCCGCGAGGCCGGTCATCGCCTCGCCGCCGCCCACGAAACCGCCCTTCGCGGCCGCCCGCTCGACCAGCGCATCGCCTACGCCCTCAACCTCCTCGCCGAACTCGGTGCCGTCGCCCCCGTCCGCCGGCAGACCCCCTCCGCTGCCCCCGGCGCCTGCGTCATTCAGGGCGAGGCCTGCCCCCTCTCCGAAGCCGTCGCCAAGCGCCCTGAAGTCTGCATCCTCGTCGAAACCCTCCTCGCCGACCTTGTCGGCCGCCCGGTCCACGAACACTGCCAGCACGGCCCGCACCCGCGCTGCTGCTTCCACATCGAATGACCGCCCCCGGGCAAAAATGTGGCTTACCGAGCCCTTCTTTCGCCCTCTCCGTGGGCTGCTGCCCCCGCAGTGTGGCTTGCATTCACCCGTTCCTGCGCCATACTACGGCAGCTCATCCATTGGATTTTTCAGCGTCGATGCCAAGCGTTAACCTCCGTAGGAGAAGTGATAATGTCGAGCCGCCGCACGCGCAGCCTCTTCGACGAGATGACGCGCCGCTATGCCG
>CALCHA010000066.1 GCA_937901265.1 uncultured Phycisphaerales bacterium | reverse complement strand
CTAAGAACGTGTTCAGCGGCACCACGAACAGTGCCACCACGCAGGTGAGCTTGATCGAGGTGATGGACTCGGGCGCGGAGATCGCACGGAAGTAAAACGCCAGCCCCTTGTGCAGCGCTTCATAAAACACGGCCAGCAGCGGCAACACCAGAAAGAGCGTGACGAACGCCAGCGAAATCGTGATGAACAGCGCCCGCGTCCAGCCCGCCGGGGCGGCGATCGGCGACGGGGCGCGCTGCTGCGGGCCGCTCATACCGCACCCGCCTTCACGCGCCGCGTGGACCACCATTGCAGGGTGTTGATCGCGGCCAGCATGGCGAATGAAACGACCAGCATCACCAGCCCCAGCGTCGTGGCGCGGGCGATCTGGTTGTTCTCCACTTCCTTCATGATCATGTGGGCGGTGATCTCCGAATCCATGGGCTTGTTGGAAGAGATGAAGATCACCGAGCCATATTCCCCCACCGCCCGCGCGAAGGCCAGCGAAAAGCCGGTGAGCAGCGCCGGCAGCACCGCCGGCAGGATGATGCGAAAAAAGGACTGGCTGCGGGAGGCGCCCAGGCTGGCCGCGGCTTCCTCCACTTCGGGATCCAGGTCCGCCAGCGCCGGCTGCAGGGTCCGCACGATGAAGGGAAAGCTGATGAAGATCAGCGCCAGCAGCATGCCGATCTTGGTGTAAGCCGCGGTGAAATTCAGCAGCCGCAGCGATCCGGTCGAGAGGTGCAGGAGATGCTCAAGGTTGCCCCCAAGATTCCCCAGCCAGCCGTTGTTCGCGTACAACGTCGCCAGCGTGATGCCGCTGACGGCCGTGGGAAGGGCGAAGGGCAGGTCGATCAGCCCATCGACCAGCCGGCGGCCGGGGAAGGGATAGCGCACCAGCGTCCAGGCGACGATGAAGCCCAGGACCGCGTTGATCGTCGCCGCCGCCAGCGAGAGCCCGAAGGTGACCTTGAGCGAGGAGAGCAGCTCGGGGTCGGTCAGGGCCTGCTTGAAGTCGGGCCAGGGCAGCGTCGCGGATTTCCAGAAGAGTCCGCCGAGCGGAATGATCACGATCAGCGAGAGGTACAGCGAGGTGTAGCCCATGGTCAGGCCGAAGCCGGGGAGGATGGAGCGATGTTTCTTCAAACGCAAAACTCTAAACGCAAAATTCAAAAAGCGGCGCGCCAGGCAGTCATGGTACGGGCGGTCAATGTTTTTTGTAGATCTGGTCGAAGGTGCCCCCGTCGGCGAAGTGGGTCGCCTGCGCCTTTTTCCAGCCGCCGAAGGCGTCATCAATGGTCAACAGCTTCAGCGCCGGAAACTGCGCCGCATACTTCGCCGCCACCTGGGCATCGCGCGGGCGGTAAAAATTCCGCGCGATGATCTCCTGCGCCTCGGGCGTGTAGAGGTAGCGCAGGTAATCCTCCGCGACTTTCGCCACGCCGTCCCGTCTGGCGTTCTCCTCCACCACCGCCACCGGCGGCTCGGCAAGAATAGACACCGAGGGAATCACGATCTCAAACTTGTCCGCGCCAAATTCCTTTTGCGCCAGATGCGCCTCGTTCTCCCACGCCAGCAGCACATCCCCCTGGTTGCGCTGCGTAAACGTAATCGTCGCGCTGCGCGCCCCTGTGTCCAGGATCGGCACGTGCCGGTAAAGCTCGGCGACAAACGCCCGCGCCTTGGCCTCCTCCTGATTCCCCGCCTGCAGCGCGTATCCCCAGGCCGCCAGATAGTTCCAGCGCGCTCCGCTCGAGGACTTGGGATCGGGCGTGATCACCGCCACGCCGGGCTTCACCAGATCGGGCCAATCCGCAATGCCCCTGGGATTGCCGTGGCGAACAAGAAAGACGATCGTCGAGGTGTAGGGGGCGGAATTTTCCGGCAGGCGCGACTGCCAGTCGGCGGGAAGCAGTTTGGCCCCGGCGAGCAGGTCGATGTCCGCCGCGAGCGCCAGCGTGGCGACGTCTCCCTGGCCGCCGACGAGAATATTCCGTGCCTGCCGCCCGGAACCTCCGTTGGACAACTGCACCGCCACGTCGATACCTGTCTTGATCTTGTAGTCCGCCGCGAACGCCTGGTCGATGTCGGCGTAGAGCTCGCGGGTGGGGTCGTAAGAGACATTGTAAAGCGTGACGCCGCCCGCGCCCGACCCGCAGGAGGGAAAGAGTCCCAGGACCGCGAGCAAAGGCACAACAGCGAGCAAACGCAGAGAAATCATACAACCGTTCCGAACGTCTTGTATTCCTACCGATTAAGTGTGCGATAGGATAACCGCGCGGTCATTCTTGTCAACTGAGCCTTGGTCAGTCGGGTTTGCTTTGATCAGAAGTGACGACCGCAACGCGGGTTGGGGCCCCGGCTTCCCGTTTGGCTTCGAGCAGCCGCAGCACCTCGGCCGCCACCCGATCCGCCGCCAGCGCGTTGTCCACCGGTGCCAGCGGGGCCGTCAGTTCCGCCAGCTCCTGCGCCATCCGCTCCCGCAGCTCCGGCCGGGAAAGCAGCTCGATGCACTCCCGCGCGATCGGCAGCGGCGAGCCATAGAACGGAATGAACTCCGGCACCAGCTCCCGCCCCGCCAGAATGTTCACCAGCGCGAGGTAGGGCGTGTTGATCAAAAACCGCGCAAACAAATGCCACTTCCACCACGCCACCGCATACATCACCACCATCGGCTGGCGATGCCGGGCGATCTGCAGCGTCGCCGTGCCCGACTTGGTGAGCACCAGGTCGGCCCACCGAATGATCGCATCGCTGTGCCCCACGCGGATATCCAGCGGCGTGTTGCTCGTCCGCAGCAAATGCCGAATCTGCCACGCCCGCTCCTCCGACGGTGCCGCCGCCACGAACGTCGCCCGCGGAAACCGCCCCTTGATCTCTGACAGTACCGCCAGCATCGGCGGCATGTGGTTGGCAATCTCCGCCCGCCGGCTGCCGGGAAAAATCGCAATCCGCGGCTCCCCCTTCGGCAGCGGCGGATCCAGCAGCGCGGGGTCCGTCGCCGGATCGGCCGCTGGCGTGTCGAACATCGGGTGGCCCACGTACGTCGCGTGCACCTGCCGCTCTGTAAAGTACGCCTCCTCAAACGGCAGCACGCAGCAGAGCGTGTCCACGCTCGCCGCAATCTTCTTCACCCGCCACGGCCGCGATGCCCACACCTGCGGGGCCACGTAATAGCACACCGGAATCCCCTGCGCCCGCGCGATCGCCGCCACCCGCAGGTTCACCGTCGAGGAATCGATCGGGATCACCACATCCGGCTTGATCGCGGCCAGCTCCAGGCGAATCTGCTTCAGCAGCGAGAACCAGTAGCGCGACTGCGTCAGCAGCGCCCCGATCAGCATCGCCGAGCGGGCCACGGGATTGGCCAGCAGGCGGCACCCCGCCGCCTCCATCTTCGGGCCGCCCACCCCCACGAATCGCGCCTCGGGAAACCGCCGGCGAAGGGCGACAATCAGCGCCGCGCCCAAGGCGTCTCCGGAGTGTTCCGCAGCGGTAAGAAAAAATGTCGGCACGCGGAAAGGATACCCGCGGACAAACGCAAATCCCAAAGCACAAAACCCAACGCCGCTTCCACGCAAGAACGGATTCCCCGGGTATGCTCACCCCTGTTGGAGGACTTTGACATGACCGCAAGCGACTTGGCATACGGCACGGCTGTCAGCATGGGTGGGCCCGGCGGGCGACGCGACAAGCTCGGCATGCCGCTGGTCGCGGCGAGCCTGCTGATGACCTTCGGCTCATTCGTGGTGATGGCCTGGGTCGGCTTCGGCTTCGGGCTGCCTTTTGACGAAAAGTGGCTCACGCTGCCGGGCACGCTTTGGGTGGCCATCGAGCATGGCCTCTGGCTCTGGGGGATCGTGCTGCTCACGCGGCGCGGGCTGTGGAAACGCGTCGGCCCGCTGGGATGGACCACGCGCGTCGCCGCGGCGATCAACCTCGCCTGCATGCTGGGCGTCGCGGGCTGCTTTGTGTATGTGACCCTGGTGGACGATCGAGGCATCGGACCGCTGTTGATCGCGCTGGCGCTCACCGGGGGGATCCTGGTCTGCCGCACGATGGGGATCGCCGGGCTGGGGGTGGCGTTGTTTCGCTGGGCACGGGCTTCGGGACAGCGCGGGGCCGTGCACGCGGTGGCGGGGATGCTGCTGTGGTGGGGCATCGTCGGGCTGGGTTTCGGGGTGGCGCTGCTGTCGGTATTTATCGACCGTGGCGGTACGCTTCTGGACGTGCTGCTGACGCTCTCGGCATGCGCGGGAATGCTCGGCCTAATGGTCAGCGTCGCGGCGCTTCAGTGGCTTTACATGATCTGCCCCGCGATGCTCGACGACGGCCAGACAGGGGCGTTTCCCGTGGAGCTCGGCAGCCCCTGACCGCGCGCGTCACCCCGTGACCAGCACATCCATCGGCTGCCAGTTTTCCACGCGGATCACAAAAATGTACTCGGGAAAATCGTCCAGCGCATAATCCAGCGCCAGCACCACATGGTGATCCCCCGGATGCCGCCAGATTTCCACCGATTCCAGCGTCGCGTGCGGCCACAGCGCCAGCCGCGGCGCGGAACGCGGATCGGCATTCCGCAACAAGGGCTCAATCGCCGGACGAAGCGACGCGTAGCGCCCCTGCAGCTCGGCAAGCATCGCCCGCAAGTCCGGCGCAGGACCCGCGTGATCCCCCTCCAGCGTCACATACACTGGCGGGGCATTTTCAAAAAGCGCGTAAGCCCCGGTCGTCCGCCACAACCCCTCCGCCACCTGCTCCATCGGCCCCAGCAACGGATCCTCGACATGCAACACCGCGTGATGCAGGGAATCCGACAGGCGTTGACGCAACAAATGAAGCAGGCCCATGGAACACCTCCGTGTCCCCTCATTATACGCCGCCCCAGTGACGCAGCGAAAAAAAGCTCATCCCTTTAGACGGCCTGAACCACGCAAACGCTCAGGCGTGAATCGCCCGCTTCAGTGCCGCCATCGCCGCCTCGCGCACCGCTTCCGGCAGCGTCGGATGCGCGTGGCAGGTCCGGGCGATGTCCTCGGCGCTGCCCGCGAATTCCATCACCGACGCCGCCTCCGGTATCATCGACGACGCCTGCGCCCCCAATATGTGCACCCCCAGCACCCGGTCCGTTTTCTGGTGCGCCAGCACCTTCACAAACCCCTCCGTCTCCCCCATCGCCAGCGCCCGGCCGTTGACCCGGAAATTGAACTTGCCCACGTTGTAGGCAATGCCCTCCGCCTGGAGCTGCTCCTCCGTCTTGCCCACCCACGCCAGCTCCGGTGCCGTGTACACCACCGCCGGAATCACGTTGTAATTCACGTGCCCCGCCTTGCCCGCCAGCAATTCCGCGACCGCCACCCCCTCATCCTCCGCCTTGTGCGCCAGCATCGGCCCGACGATCACGTCGCCGATCGCAAAAATATGCGGCACGTTCGTCTGGTAGTGACCCCCCACCGCCACCCGCTTCCGCTCGTCCAGCTTCACCCCCGCCGCCTCAAGGTTCAGCCCCTCCGTGTAGGGCCGCCGTCCCACCGAGACCAGGATCACATCCGCCGTCTCCGTCTGCTTCTTGCCCTCCCAGTCAAAGCTGACCGTCAGTGCCCCCTTTTCCTCCTTCGCGCCGGTGAACTTCGCCGCCGTGTAAATCGTCAGCCCCTGCTTCTTGAGCACCTTCTCCAGCCCATTGGCCATCTCGCTGTCGCCACCCGCCACCAGCTGCGGCAGCATCTCCAGGACCGTCACCTTCGTGCCCATGCGGCTCCACACCGAGCCCATCTCCAGCCCGATCGCCCCGCCGCCGATCACCACCATCCGCTGCGGAATCTCCGGCAGCGCGATGGCGTGGTCCGAATGGATGACCCGCTTGCCATCAAACTTGAGGAACGGCAACTCGACCGGCGCCGAGCCGGTGGCAATAAGAAAATTCTTGGCCGTGAGCTTCTGCGTCTTCCCGTCGGCGGAGACTTCAATCTCCGTCGGCGAGACGAATTTCGCCATCCCCACGATCTTGTCGATCTTGTTTTTCTTCATCAGCAGGGAAACGCCGGAGGTCAGCGTCTCGACGATCTTGTCCTTCCGCGCCATCAGCGTCTTGAGGTCCGGCCGCGGATTGTCCACCAGGATGCCCATCTCGGCGAAGTGGTTCTTGGCGAGGAACAGCTTTTCGGTGGCGTCGAGCAACGCCTTGGAGGGGATGCACCCCACGCGCAGACAGGTCCCGCCAAAACGGCCCTCCTTGTCGATGCACGCCACTTTCAGGCCCAGCTGCGCCGCGCGGATCGCCGCCACATACCCCCCGGGTCCGGCACCAATCACCACGAGGTCATAGAGGGAATCGCTGCTGGCGGAAGGGCTGGGGATGGCATCGGGCACGGGCGGCTCCTTTGGCGGGTGGGGGGGGCTCCCCGCGGTGGGGGGGCCCCACTATGTTACGCGGGCAAGTCGCCCCTGTCAGCGTCGCCTGATCACCACATCAATTCCCGCGTATCAAACACCCGCCCATCCCGGCAGGTCAGCTTGTATTTCCACGCCTCCCCCCCCTCCTCGCCCGTGCGGCAGCGCACCACGCAGCTCTG
>CALCHA010000065.1 GCA_937901265.1 uncultured Phycisphaerales bacterium | reverse complement strand
GTGATACACCGCGAAGACCAGCGTCAGCGTCTTGACCGATCGCCCCGGCACCCTCACCGTCACGCCCCCCTGGCCCCCGCCCGGTTCGCTCCCCCCCAGCCCCGCGATGACGCACGCCGCCGCATCCGCAGAGAGCAGCGTGCAGGCATCTTCCCTGGGCCCTTGCGCCGCCAGCGCCCAGCGCCCCGATTCCGCGACCCCCACCAGCGTCTTGCTCGACCAGTCGATCGGCCGCAGCCGAGCCGCCGCGCCCTCCGCCGCACCTTCGACTTTGGTGAAGTTCAGTCCGACAAATCCCATCGCCGGTGCGTCAGAATCGCTGTTGTCGATGATCAGGTCCAGCAGCACGCCCGGGGCCGTCGCATACTGCAGATTGCCCGACCGTTTGGGATTGGGCAGCGCCGCATGCGGCGTATAAACGCGCAACGTCACCTTCGGCCCCCCGCCCTCGCCACTCATGGCAAATTCATCCACGCAGGGCGTCAGCGTCCGCACGATTTCTTCTTCGCTGGCCACCGTCATCCCGGGAAACGCTTCGCCCCCGCGCGCAAAGGGCATCACGCGCGAAATCCCCTCGCGCGTCGCACCCACCATGAAATCCGCCTCACGCCCCACCCCTTCGTGCTCCAGCACCACCCCACGCCCCGGTGCCCCGAACGTCAGCGACGCCCACGCCCCTACTGCCGCATGTTCAGTCATCCCCAGCGCCGCTCTCACCGGTGCCTGGGGTGCGGAAACCGGCGTTGCCGTCGGCGTGGAAATTTCGGTCTCGGGCGTGGTCATGAGGGGTCCTCTCGTTGGATCACCGGCGCGGAATGCATCGGGACCCGAATTGTAGCGGCCCTTGACGAATTGGTTAAGAGCCAAAGCATTTACGAATGCCGCCGCCCGCGCGGTCAGGCCGATAAAGCGATCAACACCCACGCCGATCCCGTTCGCGTTCCCGCGCACGAGCCCCCCTTCCACCCGCGCTTTGCGTGCTTCCCACGGCCCGCAAAAACACAACGGCCCGCGCCAGTCACCCGGCACGGGCCGTTGAAATTGTCAAGGCTTTTCGTCGCCCTCAGGCCCGCCGACGCCGCGTGATCAGCGCCGCCCCGCCCAGCACCAGCACGCCCAGCGAAGCAGGCTCCGGGACGCCCGGGTTGGGGAAGTTGATCGCCAACGTCTTCTTGTCCACTTCGGCAAAGGTCGGATAGTTGATCTGCGCCGGCGCGGACGACGTCAGGTCATTATCGAGGTGCACCGTGTAGGTCAGCAGGGCGGTCGGTGCGACCGCATTGAGCGTACCGGTCCAATCCAGGAGTACCTGCGGCGAGGGGAGCGGGGCGAAAAACGGGATGGGCGGTGCCACGGTGCCCGTCGCGCCGACGATCGGATTGCCCCCGTTGTCGGTGATGACGGCTCCGAGAACGATCGAACCCGCGCCCCCGCCGTAGCCGGCGAAGAACCCGCCCTCATTAAGCGTAAAGAGGTTTGCGGTCGCCACCGGCATGGTGACCGTGAAGCTCAGCTTGGCGACCAGTGTGCTGCTGTCACTCGTGGTCCCACCGCTGGCGGTCACGAAAAACTGCTGCAGCGAGGGAAAGCTCAGCACGCCGTTCACGAACACCGGCTGGCCGTAGTGCCCCGGTGCAAAGTCGTCGTTGTTGCCTTCCTGAATGTTGCTGATGACGATGCCGTTGGAGCTGACATCGGTGTAATTGACGAGCGACGCCTTGGCTGCCGACGACCACACGCCCAGCGACAACACCAGCGCCGCCATCACGATTTTCTTGGAAATCAAAGCCATTTTCTCACTCTCCAGAGATATTTGCTGACCCGTGCCACCCTTGCGAACGGGCCCGGAGCCGCGACCGAACCGTCGGTGCGACGACACCATCTGCCGGCCCGGACCGGCCCGCATGGAATCCTCAGACAGCTCGACAACCTACCCACTGTCCAGAAAACCTCGTCGGACCGCCTGAAAAGAGGGGGGGCGGCCCGCCGGCTGTAGCCACCACGCCACGACCGGTAATCGAAGATACCTCCGGGGCCAGAGGAGTCAAGAGATTGTTCGGGGATTGTGTCGCCTGCGGCGGCTGCGTTGAGGCACGTTATTGTCCAAGAATACACCCTTTAACAGTTGAGCCACTTTGCCCATTCCCTGCCCGCAGGTTAAGCCGGTGGCCGAAGCGCTCGATAGGTCCGGTAGGCCCCAAGGAGGTACCCTATGCAAGCTCAACTGTCGTTGGATGAACGCCACCAGCTGTTGTCGGTCCTGCGGGAAATGGACCCCGCGGGCCTGCCCGAAAATCGTCGCAAGCCGCGACGTAAGGTCAGTATGAACCTGTGGTTGCGGCGCATCGCCAAGGGCGCTACATTCCCCATCCAGAAGGTTTCGCTGATCAACGCTTCGCAGGCCGGAGCCGGGTTGCTCTGCCCGCAGCCGCTGGGGACGGGGGAGCGCTTTGTGATTCCGCTGCGCTTTGCCGAGGGGGGCGGTTGGCTGGTTCTTTGTGAAACCCGCAACTGCCGTGCGGTCTCGCAGAGCCATTACAAGGTGGGAGCACGCTTTATCGACCGGGTGGAAGACCCCGAGGGGACCACCCGGACCCCCGCCGACTGGCTTTCCTAGATGTCCCAAATTACCTAGATCTACCTTCACCAGGGGAGGGAGTTTTGTTTGAGGGCCAGAGGATCAGCAGCGCTACCGGCAGGGCGGCGGCGGCGATCCATCGGGCGGCGACGCCGGCGCGGCTGGGGCGGGACTGCATCGGCGGATGGTACTGCTGCGCGGGATACTTCTCCACGCTCTGGCCGCGCTCCTGCCACCTTGCCACGGCAGCCAGATCCCCTGATCCTTGCCTGCGCACCGCGTCACTATGGCCGGTTGGGCCCACTGTGGCTGGCGCTGCGGCACTCGATTTCGCTTCTGTGTATTGCGGATCCAGAGTCACCGCGTTGGCTGACGGCCGGATGGTTTTGCCCTTGTGCCTGGCCCAGACCTGGGTGAACTCCGCGCCGAAAAAGAGGATCTGCGCGGAGTAGTAGATGAACAGCATCACGATGACGAGCGACCCCGCGGCACCGAACGGGCCGGCGGTGGAGGAGCGCGTCAGGTAGTAGCCCAGGCCGATCCGCGCCAGCGAGAAGATCGCGGCGGTGACGGCCGCGCCGATGAGCGTGTCTTCCCAGTCGATGCGGATGTCGGGCAGGTATTTGAAGACCATCGAGAAGATGCCGGTAAACACCAGCGTGGAGACGAGGAAGTTGCCCGCCTGAATGAGGAAGGCCATGAGCGCGGGATTGCCGACGTGGAGGTGCCCGGTGACGGTGGAGAGGATGGCGGTGAGGATGACCGAGGCGAGGATGAATGCCCCGACGAGCAGCACCATGACGAAGGAGAGGAAGCGGTCCTTGACGACGCCGCGCCAGCCGCGGCCGGGCTTGGGCTCGACATCGAAGATGGTGTTGAGCGCATCCTGCAGCGAGGTGAACAGGTTGGTGGCGGCGTAGAGAATCAGCACGATCGAGAGGATCCCGGCGAAGGAGAGCCCGGGAGAGTAGCCGGCCTTGGCGACGAGTTCCTGAATGAAGCCCGCGGCCTGGTGGCCGACGAATTGTTCCAGCTGGGGACGGAGGGAATCGGTCGCAGCACGCTGCCCATAGATGATGCCGAGGATGGCGATGGCGATCATGAGGATCGGGCCGATGGAGAAGATGGCGTAGTAGGCGAAGGCGGCGGCGAGACGGCTGGCGCGGTCTTCGGACCACTCTTTCACGGTGGCCTTGAGGACCTCATAGAGCGACATGTCGCGCGGGTCTTTCTGGGGCGGGTCTTTTCGGGCTGCGGGGGATGATCGGTCGGCCACGGCAATGCTCCAAGCTCAAACTGGCAGAGCGGGGAGCAAGCGACGTACCGGGGGGGAGGCACCGTCAGTGCGTTGAGAGCGGATGGGGCCGCGTGGGGGTGGCCCCTTTCGCCCGAGAGGCGGTCAATGTTCGCCGGCGGGGGGGGCACTGGGTTTGGCGGCGGAATGGGCGGAGGATTCGGCGGCTTCGCCATGGTTGGCGGCGGCGGCGGCGGCACCAGCGGTTTCGCCTGCGGGGGCTTTGCCATGTTCGGCGGGCGCGGTGCCGGCGGTCGCATGGACGACGGGTTTTTCCCGGGCGGGGGCGTGCACGACGGCGTTGCCGAAGAAATAGAGGCCGATGACGCCGCTGACCATGGACATGTACCAGAACTCTTTGCGCTTGGCGACGACGGCAATGGCGACAATGGCGATGGAGATGTGGAACATGGTGGCGGAGAGTTCGTACGCCTCGTGCGCTTCGAGGTGCTCGTCGGAGAGCGTTTCCAGCTCGTGGGCCTCTTCGGAAGTCGTGACCTTGTCCTTCTCGTTGTCGGCCATCTTGCGGATGTTGCCGGCGATGTCCTTCTTGCTTGCCTCGGACATGCTGGCGGCGGGGACTGCGGCCTGCACAATGCTGTTCTGTGCCTGCATCAGGTAGTTCTTGATGCTCTTGGATTGGTAGTAAGACCACTTGTCGTTGGCGTCGATGCGCTTGTGCGTCGACTGGGTGAGGTGGGTGGTGGCGAGGTTTCCGCTGACGGCGGCCAGCGCGGCGAGGATCGCGGCCGTGAGTGCGGCGGAGCTGATCCAGGAGGGGCCTTCGCCGTGGCCGCCATGCGCGGCTTCGTGGGTGAGGTGTTCCTGGACATGTTCGGTGGGATCGTGCATGCGCGGCTCCGTGTGGGGGACATGGGTAGTGTCGGGGGGCGTCGGGTCACATGCAAGGGCTGAGCGGAGGGGGGGGCGGACGATCTTTGGATGCCAGGGTTTTTGTTTGGGGACGGAAACGTTCTTGTCCGAGGGTCCAGACTTAAACACGAAGGGACGAAGGACCCACGAAGTGCACGAAGAGGTTTGTCAGAGCTGGGGGAGGTTCTCTGCAAGCGTTTATTGCTGGAGGGATTGGGCGTCGGGGAGCAGCGCCTTTGTGGGCTTCGTGGGTCCTTCGTGGGCTTCGTGTTTCCCGTCTTCCTCAGCGTCGCGGGGTGGGCATGCAGCGAAACAGGGGGAGACCGTATCAACAGTGACTTGGAAAAGCGCCGCCTGGGTGGGGTTCTCTGTGGCTCTGTGACTCTGTGGCAAAAGGCGCTTCGAGTTCACTCTGCGCGCGCTGAAGGGAGCGATGTTTTGCAGCGGTGTTTATTGTGGCCTGGGGCGTGGGGTGGTGAGGCTGAGGAGGATCAGGGTGAGGGTGGCGAGGGGGAGGGTGAGCACGGTGGTGTGTTTGAAGGGGACGGGGGCGCTGCTGGCGGTGAGGTGCTAGAGGTGCTTGAAGCCGTCGGGGGAGAGCAGGAGCCAGAGGAGGGTG